>NZ_QTLF01000046.1:0-26218 GCF_003434395.1 Bacteroides sp. AM23-12 | reverse complement strand
ATTTTCGATTTTTGAAGTGTCAACTTATTCAGTACACTACAGAAACTTTGGTTCCAAGCCTTAGAAGGATTATCATCTGTTTTGTACAAACTCTTTTATCATAACACTTATATGTTTATTACTTTGTAATTTTGACGATGCGGAATGGAATGACTGCAATGATTGTACTTAAATTAATTTAATATCTGCCATTTAGAAAAAGTTTGCTAACTTTGAGCTTCAAACATATCATAAATACAATGAATAAAATAGCATTCATTCTCATCATGACCGGTATGTTCTTTATAAAAGGATATGCCCAGCGGACAGAAGTACTGACACTAGGCGTCTTTCACTTTGACTTTCCGAATCTCGATATGCAACAAATATCCGAAGAAGATCAGATTAATGTCTTGTCGCCTGTTTATCAGAAGGAAATAGAGTTAATAGCGAGTAAACTGGCGAACTTTAAGCCGGATGCAATCGTCATTGAACACCCGCTGGGCGGACAGCAAAAGGTTGATTCTCTATTTAAAGCATACCTTGCCGGAAATCATAAACTGTCAAAGAGTGAAGTGCAGCAACTGGGTTTCAGGATTGCAAAGATGTGCAAAGCAAAGATTTACTGTGCAGATGCACGGGGGACACAAACAGCCCGTATCGAAGAACTGCTGGAAGACGATAGCACGAAACAATATCAGGATTTTGAAGAGAGTTTTGTAAATTCTCCCGACTCATCTTTATATTCCAAAGACCAGTTAATATTCAAGCAAAAAGGAATACTTCCCCAGCTGATACATCTGAATGATCCCCGACAAATCAAGAAAGACCTGGGCAATTATCTTATCGGACACTTCAAATACGAATCCGATAAGGGAGATTATACAGGAGCCGATTTCGAATCAGGAAGATGGTTCAACCGTAATCTGAGGATATTCAGGAATATACAACGTACCCCAAAATCCGCCAAACGGATACTTGTGATCTTTGGTGCGGCACACATGAATCTGCTGAACTATCTGTTTGAATGTTCACCCGAATATAAATTGCTGAATGTGAATGACTATCTGAAAACAAATTCGTAATAACGGAGGTTTACCGTATAGGTATATGCATCCGGGGTGGTCCGATTGTCGGACCGGATGGACCGCCTATGCCTCTGTTTTTATCAAAAACGGCATTGCGGAGAATCTCATATATAATACCGCCCACATCCAAACCCAGAGTGAACTTATCGAAATGGTAGTAAGGAATCATAACGGGAACCGTTTCCCAACGTCCGCTCATCGCATCATAGTATCGCTGTACTCCCATTTCCATCCCAAAGCGGTCGGACATATCGACGGACATCGTAGCTCCGTAGCTATGGGTGCTCATTCCGTAAGAGTTTCTGATGTCGTATGATCCGAAGACTTTCAAGGTGACACGGTCGGAAGGATGGTAAAGGAAGGCGCCCGAAGTGCTGAAAGCCTGTCCGGTGATGTGGGACATGTTGACCTTCAGCGCATTGGCACGGACTTGTAACTCGAATTGCTCATTGAAAATATGCTGATAACCTAGTGAAGCACTGTTGAAACGCCCGATGCCTGCCATACTTGTCTGACTTCCGGAACCGAACAGTGCTCCACGATCGAATTGATGCAATACCCCGCCCGTACTGTAATCACCTCGGAAGAGTAGGGAAGGATTGGTCTGATAAGGTAGGGAAATATCCCTTTTGAGTGAAAAGCGGGGTATATGCTCCAACTGTCCGGGTGAATATAAAGAATATGTAGTGCTCTTTTCTGGAAACAAGTTAATGTTGGCCTGTTTTAGTACGTCGTCCGGCGTTATGGATGCACCGTTACGAAGTATGTGCGTACTGTCGTTGTTTTCTTGCGCAGAGAGTGATTGCGGAACAAAATACAGCAAAAGAAAGATTCCCAAACGAATTGGAAGCTGTGATATGCTAACTTTTTGTCTCATACGCATTTGCCCTCCTTAGTTTTTATGATAGGTTATGTACAAAAATAATGAAATCCCATTTGAAAAGCAAATAATGTGTAATGTTTCCTTCCATCCGCAGGCTTTTTTAACTCAAATAAGAGCGGATAAGATTTTTTCTGAATAAATTCCCTTTTTTCCCTTAAATTTTTCTCTCTCTCAAGCAATATACGTTGTATATTTGTTATTATAGATATAAGAGTATCAACTATTTAATTTGGAAGTAATATGAAGAAAAAACTTACGGGTGTTGCATTGGTGTTAGCTGCCGTCTCTTTGATGGGCATACAGCCGGCGGGAGCATGTACGCGTGCCGTATATCTGGGGCCGGACCGAATGGTGGTCACTGGTCGCACGATGGACTGGAAAGAAGACATTATGTCAAATATCTATGTGTTTCCACGTGGAATGCAGCGTGCGGGACACAATAAAGAAAAAACAGTAAACTGGACTTCCAAATATGGAAGCGTAATCGCAACAGGCTATGATATAGGTACTTGTGACGGAATGAATGAAAAAGGGCTGGTGGCAAGCCTGCTTTTCCTGCCGGAATCTGTTTATTCACTTCCCGGAGATACCCGTCCGGCAATGGGAATTAGTATCTGGACTCAATATGTACTTGACAATTTTGCAACGGTGCGTGAAGCGGTAGATGAAATGAAAAAAGAGACTTTCCGCATTGACGCTCCCCGTATGCCGAACGGGGGACCGGAATCTACTTTGCACATGGCTATTACCGATGAAACGGGTAACACGGCAGTGATCGAATATCTGGATGGCAAACTGAGTATCCATGAGGGGAAGGAATATCAGGTGATGACCAATTCTCCGCGTTATGAATTGCAGTTGGCTGTCAATGATTACTGGAAAGAAGTGGGCGGATTACAGATGTTGCCGGGAACGAACCGTTCGAGCGACCGTTTTGTGCGTGCCTCTTTCTACATTCACGCCATTCCGCAGACTGCCGATGCAAAGATAGCCGTCCCCAGTGTGCTGAGTGTGATGCGCAATGTCTCCGTTCCGTTTGGAATCAATACACCGGAGAAGCCTCACATTTCTTCTACTCGCTGGCGTTCCGTTTCCGATCAGAAGAATAAAGTGTATTACTTTGAATCTACTTTAACTCCGAACCTGTTTTGGTTGGATTTGAAGAAGATTGATTTTAGTCCGAAGGCAGGGGTGAAGAAGTTATCCCTGACCAAAGGAGAAATTTACGCAGGAGATGCCGTGAAGGATTTGAAGGATAGTCAATCATTTACCTTCCTTTTCGAAACTCCGGTGATGTAATTGATAGTTAGTTATGTGGTAAGATGTCTTTTTTTGAATAAAAAGGAACGGTAGGCAAAGGATTTATCCGCTTGTCTACCGTTCTTCTTTTATCTTCGTGTCCTGTGTGCGGCTATGGACAGCCTTTATCTTTTCGCATATTCCTGATGGAACTCAACCACCGCCTCTATTCCTTTCCGGAAAATGTCCAGCGAGAAGTTTTCGTTGGGCGAATGGATCGCGTCCGATTCAAGTCCGAAGCCCATCAATACGGTTTTAGTTCCCAATACTTGTTCGAATGTCGAAATGATAGGAATACTTCCGCCACGGCGTACTGCCAGCGGTTTTTTGCCGAAAGCTGTCTCAAAACCTTTTTCCGCAGCCTGATAGGCAGGAAGGGAAATCGGGCAGACATACCCCTGTCCTCCGTGCATCGGGGTTACTTTTACCTGGACGGTGTCGGGAGCCATTTGTAAGATATAATCTGCAAACATCTGAGAAATCTTGTGATGATCCTGATGTGCAACCAGTCGGCAGGAAACTTTCGCATACGCTTTCGAGGGAAGGACTGTCTTGGAGCCTTCACCCGTATATCCTCCCCAAATGCCGCATACATCGAAAGACGGGCGGCAACTGTTACGTTCCAGTGTGCTGTATCCCTTTTCTCCGAAGAGTTCTTTCACTCCGATGGCTTCTTTGTATTTCTTCTCATCGAACGGAATATGGGCGATCATTTCCCGTTCTGCTTGCGGCACTTCTTCTACGTCATCGTAGAATCCGGGAACGGTGATTCTTCCGTCTTTATCTGTCACTTTGCTGATTATTTCGCAAAGTACATTGATCGGATTGGCTACCGCGCCTCCGAAGTGTCCCGAATGCAGGTCACGGTTCGGTCCGGTCACTTCTATTTCCCAGTAAGCCAGTCCGCGCAGACCGGTGGTGAGGGATGGAAGTTCGGCGCCCAGCATGCTGGTGTCCGAAACCAGGATAACGTCTGCTTTCAACAGCTCCTTATGCTCTTCGCAGAAGGCTTCCAGACTGGGAGAGCCGATTTCCTCTTCTCCTTCGAAGATAAACTTGACGTTATTCTTCAGCAGTTCGTTCTTGACGAGATATTCGAAGGCTTTGACTTGGATAAAGGATTGTCCTTTGTCATCATCCGCTCCGCGTGCCCAGATGTATCCGTCCCGTACTTCGGGTTCGAAGGGCTGGCTTTTCCACAGTTCCAGCGGTTCGGCAGGCATTACGTCGTAGTGGGCGTAGACCAACACTGTTTTGGCATTCGGGTCAACGATCTTTTGTGCGAAAACAATCGGGTTACCCTTGGAAGGCATCACCAATGCTTCATCCACTCCGGCTTCGAGCAGTAGTTGTGCCCAGCGTTGGGCGCAAGCCAGCATATCGTCGTGATGTTCCGGCAGGGCGCTGATACTGGGAATACGGATGAGGCTGAACAGGTCCTCCATAATCTTCGGTTCGTTCGCTGCGATATATTTTTGAATTTCGTTCATAATGAATAGTTTACTGGCGGTTATTTAGCCTATGTGCCAATAGCCTGACAGATTTTTAGTGCAGGTATTGGCACATGGGTAGATTGACATATTGATACTTATTAAAGCTGCGTTGTCTTATCCAACAGATAATAATCAAGGATGGTCATGGCAGCCATTGCTTCTACGATAGGTACGGCACGTGGCAGTACACAGGCGTCATGACGTCCGCGGGCTTTCAATGTCGTATCTACGCCGTCGATGTTCACCGTTTCCTGCTCCATCAGCAGGGTAGCAATCGGTTTGAATACTACACGGAAGTAAATATCCTGTCCGTTACTGATTCCTCCCTGAATACCTCCGGAGTGGTTGGTATGCGTTTCAATCCGTCCGTTGTTGTTGAAGAATACGTCGTTCTGCTCGGAGCCTTTCATCTTCAGTCCCTTGAATCCTTCTCCATATTCGAAGGCTTTGGCGGCATTGATACTGAGCATGGCGTTGCCCAAGGCGGCGTGCAGTTTGCCGAACACAGGTTGCCCCAATCCGATAGGACATCCTTTGATGACACAGGTCAGCGTACCTCCGATGGTATCGCCTTCGCCTTTTACCTTATATATAAGGTCTGCCATTTCCTTCGCCTTTTCAGGGTCCGGACAACGTACATCGTTTGTTTCGATCAGGTCGAGATCATAGTCGGAATAAGTGCCTTCCAATTTGATGGCACCGACTTGCGATGTATAAGCTGTGATGCTGATTCCTAACTGGCGAAGGGCTAATTTAGCCAATGCGCCGGCTACTACGCGTGAAATAGTCTCGCGGGCAGAAGAACGTCCGCCGCCGCGATGATCACGGATGCCGTACTTCACTTTGTAGGTGTAATCCGCGTGTGAAGGGCGGTATACCTCTTTCAGGTTATTGTAGTCATTGGAATGTTGATTCTCGTTCCAAACGATAAATCCGATAGGACATCCGGTTGATTTGCCTTCGAAGATGCCTGAAAGAAACTCCACTTTATCCGCTTCCTTGCGTGGTGTGGTGAGGATGGATTGTCCCGGACGGCGTCGATTTAGTTCTTGTTGTACAAATTCTTCGTCGATTGTGATTCCGGCAGGAAATCCGTCAATTACTCCCCCAACTCCTTTTCCATGAGACTCGCCGAAGCTGGTGAGCCGAAAGATGTTGCCAAATGAATTAAACATAGTTGTGGCTTTTTTAAAATTACTCTATGCAAATATAACAAAGTTTTCGATAAGAAGGTTGTGAATTCAAAATATCTTCGGAAAAGGAAGCAAATTGAACCTTTTTTCCTCTTTTTAGTTTATAAATGACGATTATTTAATAACTAAACCCGAAAATTATGAAAAAGAATCTATTGTATTTGTGGGCATTGATATGCTCTGTCTCTCTTTTGACGGCTTGTAGCAGTGATGATGATAATACGGTCAATGATGAAACGACTCCTCCGGAAGAAGAGGCTGTGGTGACTGCTCCCGATGTGGTGGGAACGTATTGGGGAAATCTCGATATTTCAATGCTGCCCGATGGCTCCGACCAGGAAGTTGTGATTGCCGACGGACTTCCGAAGTTTATTACTTTCTCTCAGGTCAGTGATACGGAAGTAAAGATGGAACTGAAGGAATTTGAACTGTTTATAAACGGAAACATATTAAAGTTCGGCGATATCGTAATAGACAAGTGTGCAGTGAAAAAGGAAACGGACGCTTCGACTTTCACCGGACAGCAAGACCTTACTTTTCAGGGGGATGCCGCTGCTTTGGGTACCTGTGCCACCAGTATAGAAGGAACGGTGCAAAGTGGAAATGCTACAATGAATATTCAGGTAAAAGTACCTGCATTGAAGCAGACCGTGAAAGTTGCTTTCTCCGGTGTGAAGCAGGTGGAGGAATCCGGTAAGGATTAATCCGTCTTTGGTCAGCTAGAAAGCATATCCGAATCCGATATTCAAGTAGATCGGATACATAGCAAAAGTAATGGTCTGAAAGTCATTTCTGAAGATATCATTCAATCCCCAGGTGAGGTCTGCATATATATTGAGATGTTTGAATGCTCTCCATCCGGCTCCTATTTGCAGGCCCCACTGAAAATGTCTCAGGTCGTCCGAGAAGTCATAAGTAGCGATTTTACCATCCGTAAATTCGACTTTGGGGCCTACGGGGTCGCCTTCACGCAGGTATCCTTCATATACGTGCCCCGAAAATTCTCTTGAAAGCAGATACGAAAAATAAGGTCCGGCTTTAATATTCCAACGGTTGCTCAACTTGTAAGTAGCCATTAGAGGAATTGTCAGTCCGGAAGTGTGGACTTTGGTTTTGACTCCTCCTGTCCAGACACCGCTGATTCTTTCTCCTCCCTGTCCGAGGATTTCCATATTATAGTTTTTGACGGTGGCTTCCGTTGTCATGGCTTTATTCTCCAGCCGCAGCCCTACAATGACTCCGAGCTTGTTTTGAACGGCAAACCATTTGGTTACTTCTCCTCCGATGCTGATAGCCAGCGTTGGGTTGTAGCCGTCAATCGAACGGATTTCGACAGGCAGCGGGAGCGGGGCTGTACCGCCGATGCTGAACCCTGCTTTGATTTCATATTCCAGTCCGTGAAGAGCGGAGCGAATAAGTGTTTCGTTTCTGTCAACCTGTGAATAGCCGGGGAGGGCTATCACCAGACAGGCGAGTAAACTGAATATATAGGAATGGATTTTCATCTTTTCATTATTATTAAATCATTAGTTATTTCATTATAGTTACTCTGTTCTGCCTTCCATAGCTGCTATCAGATCGTTGGTCGAATGGAATCAGTCTTCCGAGCGATAGATTAGTTCGACTTCATCAATCAACAATGTACTTCCGATAGCTCCGTTAAAATGATCTCCTTCCAGGCTGGAAGTGAATACGATAGCTACATTATACTTTCCTGCTGTTAGCTTCTCTTTATCTATGTATTTTCCGGATAACATATGGAAGGGAAGTTTAAAGTATGTCCACTCGTCCGTCTCTTTGGCGTCGTCAATGCGTGCTATTGAAACCAGGTTGGGACTGGTGAAAGCATTCGTTCCGTCAAGAGTCGGCACAGATTCACTGGTTTCATACATGATGGCATAAATATCGCATATATCCCGTTTGCCACTGACGGGTTTGCCGCCTTCTGTAAACTGATCTCCGGCTTTATACTTGTAATAGCCTGCCAGATAAGTTGGTATATGCCGGAAAGGCAGACCGAATTTGGTCGCTTTCAGTGGATTGCTCATTGCATTTCCTACATCAAAAGAGCCGATAAACAGGTTCCCGGCTGCGATAGGCATTCCCATAATGCTACCGAAGAATCCGGTACTGCGGGTTACTAAGGACAGGCATTTTCCGGTTTTTCCGTTTGCAAACTGAAAAGTCGGATAGTTGTCGGCTGTCTTGGGAACTCCGGTCATTGCATAACCTGCGTTTCCGCTGGCCCATTCCATCACCACTTTTTCTCCTTCCCGTTCTACGAAGATGTAGTATTTCTGTCCGCCGAGCGTATCCTCAAAATTGTAAATAGTAGCAAGTTCCGTATCAATAACGGATACGGTGTACTTCTTCTTCCAAAAGCCATCGGCAGCCGTAACGGTATATTGCTGAGGCGAATGGAAATCTCTAGCCGTCCCACTGGGAGGATCGATAGTGGCTCCCGGAGTCAATGTAAATTCGGGTGCAAGGGATGAAATGTCCGTTCCCGGTCCTACAAATATATTGATGGAATTATTAGTGATAATCGGACTCGTTGTCATGACTACTCCCGGCAATCTGCAACTGAGTATGTCTGCCTCTGCATTGGGAGCTTCTTCGCGAATGCAAGAAGAAGAGAAAATGGCTAGCAGCAAATAAAGAATACCGTGTTTTGCTTTCATTTTTCTACTATTCTAACTGTTAAAGTTCGGTTCTTGGAAGATTTTATAACAATCTGCAATTTTATTTGTTCACTAATGGATGTTTGATAAAAAAGAATTTTCTACTTTTGTGGAAACTAAAGCCTTATAGGGTATGATTGAATCGGAAAGAAAACAGATAATAGACTTGATCAAAAAAGAGGTGATTCCGGCGATAGGGTGTACGGAACCCATTGCGGTAGCGCTTTGTGTAGCTAAAGCTGCCGAAACATTAGGAATGAAACCGGAAAAGATTGAAGTGTTATTGAGTGCCAATATATTAAAGAATGCAATGGGAGTCGGTATCCCCGGCACAGATATGGTCGGACTTCCTATAGCTGTAGCCTTGGGAGCGTTGATCGGCCGATCGGAATATCAACTGGAAGTGTTGAGAGACTGCACACCGGAGGCAGTAGAACAAGGCAAACTGTTTATCGCAGAGAAGCGAATCTGTATTTCTCTCAAAGAAGATATTACGGAAAAACTGTACATCGAAGTAATCTGCACAGCCGGCAGCCAAAAAGCGACGGCTGTGATTGCCGGCGGACATACTACCTTTGTCTATATAGCTACGGATGAAAAAGTACTGCTTGACAAGCAACAGACTGCCAATGAAGAGGAAGAAGACGCTTCACTGGAACTGAATCTGCGCAAAGTCTATGATTTTGCCCTGACATCCCCTCTGGATGAAATCCGTTTTATTCTCGATACGGCACGTCTGAACAAAGCAGCCGCCGAGCAAGCCTTTAAAGGCAATTATGGGCATTCTTTAGGTAAGATGCTCCGTGGAACGTATGAACATAAAGTGATGGGTGACAGCGTATTCTCTCATATACTATCTTATACTTCCGCCGCTTGCGACGCCAGAATGGCCGGTGCAATGATTCCCGTCATGAGTAACTCCGGCAGTGGCAATCAGGGCATATCCGCCACACTTCCCGTTGTCGTATTTGCCGAAGAAAATGGTAAAACCGAAGAGGAACTGATCCGCGCCTTAATGCTGAGTCATCTCACTGTAATCTATATTAAACAAAGTCTGGGACGTCTCTCTGCCTTGTGTGGCTGTGTAGTAGCTGCCACGGGTTCCAGTTGCGGAATCACCTGGCTGATGGGTGGAAACTATAATCAGGTAGCCTTTGCCGTTCAAAACATGATTGCCAACCTGACGGGAATGATTTGCGACGGTGCAAAACCGAGCTGCGCACTCAAAGTAACAACCGGAGTCTCAACAGCCGTATTATCTGCTATGATGGCAATGGAGGACCGTTGTGTGACTTCTGTAGAAGGCATTATTGACGAAGATGTCGATCAAAGCATTCGTAACTTGACAAGAATCGGCTCGCAGGCCATGAACGAAACGGATAAGATGGTGCTTGATATCATGACGCACAAAGGAGGATGTTAACAGGTAATAAGTAACAAGTAACAAGTAATAAGTAATAAGTAACAAGTAATAGGTAATAGCTGGAATAACGGCATAAAAAAAGTATTAAGTATTAACTTCCGCCTATATCCGCATGGAATTAATACTTAATACTTATTACCTATTACTTAAAATTAGTGGCAGTGTCCGCCTTCGCAACCGCAGTCATCGCCACAGTCGCTGCCGCAGCTGTCGCATCCGCAACCGCAACCTTCACCGCTCATCATCTTCACCAGTTCCTGAATTTCTTCGTTGGTAGCAGGACGGCTTTCGATTACTTCACCTTCAAAGATCAGGTCAGCGCCTGCCAATGGGTGG
Organism: Bacteroides sp. AM23-12; assembly: GCF_003434395.1. Taxonomy (NCBI): domain Bacteria; kingdom Pseudomonadati; phylum Bacteroidota; class Bacteroidia; order Bacteroidales; family Bacteroidaceae; genus Bacteroides; species Bacteroides sp. AM23-12. The sequence goes on along the minus strand of NZ_QTLF01000046.1, from coordinate 15,843 downwards.
TTAAGGTCAACTACTACTACATCCGGTTTGATTTCTACGACGCTGGCGTTTACGCGTTGACCGTCTCCGGTCATCAAAGGTACAATGCTGCCTTCTGTTACGCGTTCGCTGTCGAACTTGCCATCTATTTCAAAGATATTTTTAGGAAGATCAAATACATGTTGCTCATCGTAGGCTCCATAAGCTTCATCTGCCGGAATGGTAAAATCGAATTTATCACCCTTGGAAAGAGCTGTTATCTGGTTCTCGAAGCTTTCGAGCGTTGTGCCTAATCCTGAAATGAACTGAAAAGGATGTTCTGCATTTGTTTCTTCGAACAATTCTTTTTCACCATCTTCCACTGTATATAGCTTATATGCAACGGTGATGTACTTGTTTTCTACTGTTTCCATCTGATATTTATAGTTTCTAATTAATAAATCCCTTATTTAGGGTGGACAAAGATACGAATAATTTGCTTGCTACCGGGGGCATACGGAGTAAATTTCAGATTATTAAGCGCTTTTGTCAGAAATGGACAGTCATTCTCTACTAACTGATAGTTGCAAATTCAACCTTTAAGTGATAAAATTTAGGTTTATTACCGTTCTTTTCTTACGATTATTCGCTTTTTAGTGATTTTTTTCTTCGATTTGTTTGGAGATAATAAAAAAGCCCTTACCTTTGCAGCACGAAAATAAAGAAAAGAAGATATGAATATATTACATACATCTATTAACCTAGCAGTTCTGCATATTATTCGCGTCGTGGTGGTGCCATCAAGAGCGTGAGAAAGGTTTTGTGTATGTATTCGTACCATAAAAGATAGAATTTGGAGCCTTTCTCACTGATGTGAGGGAGGCTCTTTAATTAAAAGATAGATTGAAATGAAAAAGCAATTACGCAGTTCGTTTAGTACACAAGGCCGTCGCATGGCGGGAGCCCGCGCATTATGGGCAGCCAACGGCATGAAGAAAAATCAGATGGGAAAACCCATTATCGCTATCGTCAATTCGTTTACACAATTTGTTCCGGGACACGTGCACCTGCATGAAATCGGGCAGTTGGTGAAGGCGGAAATTGAGAAGCTGGGATGCTTCGCTGCGGAATTTAATACGATTGCTATTGATGACGGTATCGCTATGGGACATGACGGAATGCTTTACTCGCTTCCTTCCCGTGATATCATAGCGGACAGCGTAGAATATATGGTCAATGCGCACAAGGCGGATGCAATGGTATGTATCAGCAACTGCGATAAGATTACCCCAGGGATGCTGATGGCGGCCATGCGCCTGAATATCCCTACCGTATTTGTATCCGGCGGACCGATGGAAGCCGGAGAGTGGAACGGTCAGCATCTGGACTTGATCGATGCCATGATTAAATCGGCGGACGACAGTGTAAGCGATCAGGAAGTAGCGAATATCGAACAGAATGCCTGTCCTACCTGCGGATGTTGTTCCGGAATGTTTACGGCAAACTCGATGAACTGTCTGAATGAAGCTATCGGCTTGGCTCTTCCGGGAAACGGCACAATCGTGGCTACGCACGAAAATCGTACGAAACTGTTTGAAGATGCTGCCAAACTGATTGTGGAAAATGCAATGAAATATTATGAAGAAGGTGACGAAAGTGTACTTCCCCGCAGCATAGCTACCCGTCAGGCATTCCTCAATGCCATGACGCTGGATATTGCGATGGGCGGTTCTACCAATACGGTGCTTCACCTGTTGGCCGTGGCACATGAGGCAGGAGTCGATTTCAAGATGGACGACATCGATATGCTGTCACGCAAGACACCCTGCCTGTGTAAAGTCGCTCCGAATACTCAAAAATATCATATTCAGGACGTTAACCGTGCGGGTGGCATCATTGCTATCCTGGCAGAGTTGGCAAAAGGCGGTCTGATTGATACTTCCGTTCTCCGTGTGGATGGCATGTCGCTGGCGGAAGCGATCGATCAATATTCAATTACCAGCCCGAACGTTACGGAAAAAGCAATGAGCAAATATTCAAGTGCGGCAGGAAACAGATTCAATCTTGTACTTGGTTCTCAGGGAGCTTATTATCAGGAATTAGATAAAGATCGCGCGAACGGATGTATCCGTGATCTGGAGCACGCCTATAGCAAGGACGGAGGCCTGGCGGTACTGAAAGGAAATATCGCTCAGGACGGTTGCGTAGTAAAAACGGCGGGTGTAGACGAAAGCATCTGGAAGTTTACCGGACCTGCCAAAGTATTCGACTCACAAGAAGCAGCCTGTGAAGGCATCCTCGGAGGCCGAGTCGTCAGCGGCGACGTTGTCGTCATCACGCACGAAGGTCCGAAGGGCGGTCCCGGTATGCAGGAAATGCTTTACCCGACTTCTTATATCAAATCCCGTCACCTCGGCAAAGAATGTGCCTTGATTACCGACGGACGTTTCAGTGGTGGAACTTCCGGATTGAGTATCGGACACGTTTCTCCCGAAGCCGCTGCCGGAGGTAATATAGGAAAAATAGTAGATGGAGATATCATCGAAATCGACATTCCCGCCCGAACGATTAACGTGCGACTAACAGATGAAGAACTGGCTGCCCGCCCGATGACTCCCGTCACCCGTGACCGTTACGTGCCGAAGAGCCTGAAAGCATACGCCAGCATGGTAAGCTCTGCCGATAAGGGAGCAGTGAGATTAATAGACTGATCCACTTCATTATCCATTATGAATCATCCATTATCCATTAAAGAACTATGAGTAAGGACTTAATAACAGGCGCAGAGGCAATGATGCGCTCTCTGGAACATCAGGGAGTGACTACCATTTTCGGTTATCCCGGCGGTTCCATCATGCCTACGTTCGATGCCCTGTACGACCATCAAAATACATTGAACCATATCTTGGTTCGCCATGAACAGGGAGCTGCCCATGCGGCACAAGGCTACGCCCGTGTATCGGGTAAAGTCGGTGTTTGCTTGGTGACAAGCGGCCCCGGAGCAACCAATACGATCACAGGTATTGCAGATGCGATGATAGACAGTACGCCTATCGTTGTCATTGCAGGACAGGTGGGAACAGGCTTTCTTGGAACAGACGCTTTTCAGGAAGTCGATCTCGTAGGTATCACTCAGCCAATCGCTAAATGGAGCTATCAGATTCGCCGTGCCGAAGACGTAGCCTGGGCGATAGCACGTGCTTTCTACATTGCCAGTAGTGGTCGTCCCGGTCCGGTGGTACTCGACTTTGCCAAGAATGCGCAGGTTGAAAAAACAAAATACGAGCCGACGCAGCAGGAGTTTATCCGCAGCTATGTTCCGGTTCCCGATACAGACGAAGAATCAGTAAAGGCTGCCGCCGAACTGATCAATAACGCCGAACGCCCGCTTGTCTTGGTAGGACAGGGAGTGGAACTGGGAAGCGCTCAGGAAGAACTGCGTATCTTTATCGAAAAGGCGGATATGCCCGCAGGTTGTACCTTGCTCGGACTTTCCGCATTGCCTACCGACCATCCGTTGAATAAAGGAATGCTGGGTATGCACGGAAATCTGGGACCGAATATCAATACTAACAAATGTGATGTACTGATTGCTGTCGGTATGCGTTTCGACGACCGTGTGACCGGTAATCTGGCTACTTACGCCAAACAAGCGAAAGTGATCCATTTTGACATTGATCCGGCGGAAGTAAATAAGAATGTAAAGGTAGACATTGCCGTTTTGGGCGACTGCAAAAAGACGCTGGCTGCTGTGACCGGACTGCTGAAAAAGAACCGGCACACCGAGTGGGTCGATAGTTTCAAGGAATATGAAGCGGTAGAGGAAGAAAAAGTCATTCGTCCCGAACTTCATCCTGCAACGGATTCACTGAGTATGGGCGAAGTGGTGCGTGCGGTAAGCGAAGCGACCCGTCACGAAGCCATATTGGTGACAGATGTAGGTCAGAATCAGATGATCTCTGCCCGCTACTTTAAATATACCAGGGAACGTAGTATCGTTACTTCGGGTGGACTTGGCACGATGGGTTTTGGCCTTCCGGCAGCTATCGGAGCTACTTTCGGCCGTCCCGACCGCACTGTATGTGTATTTATGGGTGACGGCGGACTGCAAATGAACATTCAGGAACTGGGTACGATCATGGAACAGAAAGCTCCGGTGAAGATTATCTGCCTGAACAACAATTATCTCGGCAACGTGCGCCAATGGCAGGCTATGTTCTTTAATCGCCGTTATTCATTTACTCCGATGCTGAATCCGGATTACATGAAAATCGCTTCCGCCTACGATATTCCTTCCAAACGTGTCTTTTCACGGGAAGAATTGAAAGCGGCCATCGACGAAATGCTCTCGACAGACGGGGCGTTCCTGCTCGAAGCCTGTGTGGTAGAAGAAGGCAATGTCCTCCCGATGACCCCTCCGGGCGGTTCAGTCAATCAGATGTTGCTGGAATGTTAATCCTTAATTTAGAAAGTTATGAGTGATAAGACATTATATACGATTATAGTTCATTCTGAAAATATAGCCGGATTGCTGAATCAGGTGACCGCTGTATTTACCCGTCGGCAAATAAACATCGAGAGTTTGAACGTTTCTGCTTCTTCCATTAAAGGAGTACATAAATATACGATTACAGCGTGGACTGATAAGGACACTATCGAAAAGGTGGTGAAGCAGATCGAAAAGAAGATTGATGTGATTCAGGCGCACTATTTTACGGAAGACGAGATTTATTTCCATGAGATAGCCTTATATAAGGTATCTACTCCTGCTTTTCAGGAGACTCCGGAAGCATCTAAAGTGATCCGCAGATATAATGCCCGCATTGTAGAGGTGAATCCGGTATTCTCTATCGTCGAGAAGAACGGCATGAGTGAAGAGATTACTTCCCTTTACGAAGAACTTCGGGCTTTGAAATGTGTGCTGCAATTTGTCCGTTCGGGCCGTGTGGCTATTACTACCAGCTGTTTCGAACGTGTGAATGAGTTCCTGGACGGACAGGAAGCGAAGTATAAGCAAAGTAAAAAGGAACAGGAGTAATGAGTGAAGAAAATAAAATAGGGACTTATCAGTTTGTGGCAGAGCCGTTTCACGTAGATTTTAACGGCCGCCTGACCATGGGCGTGCTGGGGAATCATCTGCTGAATTGCGCAGGTTTTCATGCCAGCGACCGTGGATTTGGTATTGCTACGCTGAACGAGGACAATTACACATGGGTGCTTTCCCGTCTGGCGATCGAGCTGGACGAGATGCCTTACCAATACGAGAAGTTCTCGGTTCAGACATGGGTGGAGAATGTCTATCGTCTCTTTACCGACCGTAACTTTGCCGTCATTGACAAGGATGGAAAGAAGATCGGCTATGCCCGTTCCGTATGGGCGATGATCAATCTGAATACTCGTAAGCCTGCCGATCTGTTGGCATTGCATGGAGGAAGCATCGTCGATTATATATGCGATGAACCCTGCCCGATAGAAAAGCCTTCGCGTATCAAGGTGACAAGCAATCAGCCTGTTGCGACGCTGACGGCAAAATACAGTGATATCGATATTAACGGACACGTAAACAGTATTCGTTATATCGAGCACATACTTGACTTGTTTCCGATAGAACTGTATCAGACGAAACGTATCCGCCGGTTTGAAATGGCGTATGTGGCTGAAAGTTATTTCGGAAATGAACTCTCTTTCTTCTGTGATGAGGTGAGTGAAAACGAGTTTCATGTAGAGGTGAAGAAAAACGGCAGCGAGGTAGTATGCCGTTCCAAAGTGATATTTGAATAATATAGAGTATAAAATCAATTAATAACAGATGGCGCAAGTCATCAAAACAAAAAAACAAAAAAAATGGCACAGTTGAATTTTGGCGGAACTGTAGAAAATGTAGTTATCCGTGATGAATTTCCATTGGAAAAAGCTCGTGAAGTATTGAAAAATGAAACAATCGCTGTAATCGGTTATGGCGTACAAGGTCCCGGACAGGCTCTGAACCTTCGTGATAACGGTTTCAATGTAATCGTTGGTCAACGCCAGGGAAAGACATATGACAAAGCGGTTGCTGACGGATGGGTTCCGGGTGAAACTTTGTTCGGTATTGAAGAAGCTTGCGAAAAAGGTACGATCATTATGTGCCTGTTGTCTGATGCAGCAGTAATGTCTGTATGGCCTACTATCAAGCCTTACCTGACTGCAGGAAAAGCTCTTTATTTCTCTCATGGTTTTGCTATTACATGGAGTGACCGCACAGGTGTAGTTCCTCCTGCAGATATCGACGTAATCATGGTTGCTCCTAAAGGTTCGGGTACATCCTTGCGTACTATGTTCCTTGAAGGTCGCGGGTTGAACTCTTCATACGCTATCTATCAGGATGCAACAGGCAACGCTATGGACAGAACAATCGCATTGGGTATCGGTATCGGTTCAGGTTATTTGTTCGAAACAACTTTCATCCGCGAAGCTACTTCCGACCTGACAGGCGAACGTGGTTCATTGATGGGAGCTATCCAGGGTCTGTTGCTGGCACAATACGAAGTGTTACGTGAAAACGGTCACACTCCTTCCGAAGCATTCAACGAAACTGTAGAAGAGCTGACTCAGTCATTGATGCCGTTGTTTGCAAAGAACGGTATGGACTGGATGTATGCTAACTGCTCTACTACAGCTCAACGTGGTGCTCTCGACTGGATGGGCCCCTTCCACGATGCTATCAAACCGGTCGTTGAAAAGTTGTATCACAGTGTGAAGACTGGTAACGAAGCACAGATTTCAATCGACTCTAACTCCAAACCGGATTATCGTGAGAAACTGGAAGAAGAACTGAAAGCATTGCGCGAAAGCGAAATGTGGCAGACTGCCGTGACAGTTCGTAAACTTCGTCCGGAAAATAATTAATCAGACTTATACTATATAAGTTTTTCAAAAGGCGGGAAAAGCGTATTTTCCCGCCTTTTCTATGTAGATACCGGTCTTTTGAGTAATAGAAAAAGGATGAAAGTAGAAAAAAAGATTAAAAGATACTGATAATATAGGTGAAAAAGAGCATTTATGATTACCTTTACGGCAACAAATAAAACAGAATAGGCAATGAAGAAACTTTTTACTTACAGAAGATCGATACGTATGAAGATGATTTCTTCTTTAATGAATAGTATATCAGAATGTTACATTAAAAGATATTTAAGTTATTCTCTACCGAATGGTAGCTGTAATACCATTTCAAGTCCTTTTTATATTTCGTGTTCCATTAGTGATTCGTTGATATGATGCAGAATTTTATTCTGTAGCAGGAAAAAGTATGCGTTAAATTGAATTTAAGACAGAGCTTTTGGAACAGAATTTAGTGGGAAAATAACATTGTTTGTTTTGTTTGTAAATGGGAGTCCTCTTTCGTGAGAAAGGGGGCTTCTTTTTTTATCCCGATGATTCAGGAGGATACCGCTTCCTGCCGGATATACTGTATCAGTTTCCGGTAGAACGCATGCTTGGTAAGAGTGGTTGCATCTCCCAAAATCACAAGTTTCATCCGGGCGCGGGTAATGGCTACGTTCATTCGTCTTAAATCATTCAGAAAACCGATCTGTCCGTCCTCGTTCGCCCGGACGAGGCTGATAAAGACGACATCCCGTTCCTGTCCCTGAAAGCCGTCTACCGTGTTGACCGTGATGAGGCTGCGGAAAGGGCGGAGAAAACTGCTTCCTCTGATTTTACTTCTCAGGTATTGCACTTGCGCCTTGTAGGGCGAAATCAGACCAAAGTCGATGCTCTCGTCCAGGATGCGTGCTTTGCCGATCCGGCTGATATAGGCTTCCAGTTCTTGCAGTAACAAGTTGGCTTCCTGCTTGTTGATGCGCCCGAAGCTCTCGCCTACAAACTCTTCGTGGAAGTCCATTTCCGAGGCATCTATCCAGTTCATGGGAGTGTCGAAGTCAAGGATACCCCGGTTGCGCACTTCCGGTGCGGCTTCCAGTTCCCCGTTGTAGAACCATTCGGAGGGAAAGCGCATGATTGCCTCGTGCATCCGGTATTGCACTTTGAGCAGCGAGACGGCAGAAGGTTTTTGCTGCACGACTTTTTCCATTAAAGTATGGTCCAGTCCGCCACGGGCGGCTTCGATACATTTGATTGTAGGAGGGAGCTGGCAATGGTCGCCGGCAAGAATCACACGGTCGGCCTTTCGGATGGCGATCCAACAGGCGGCTTCGAGTGCCTGGGCGGCTTCATCGATAAATAAGGTGGGGAAACGCCTTCCGTTGAGCAAACGGTGATTGCTGCTGACCAGCGTAGAAGCAATCACACGGGCACTGTCGAAAAGATCGGCGTTGATCAGGATTTCCAGTTCGGTGGCACGGTCGCGGAGGCGGCTCATCCGGCTGCGTATTCCTTCCCTTTCGGAGTAACTTCCCCGACGCATCCGGCTGCCCATTTCACGGATTGATTTTCGGATTCCCCAAAGTTCGGGGTAGCTCGGATGATTCTCAAAGCGGCGTTCGTAGGTGAAAGAGAGCATTTTATCATTAACACGCGTAGGATTACCAATGCGGAGCACAGGAACACCCCGGTCCACCAGTTTCTCACAAATCCAGTCCACGGCCGTATTACTTTGGGCGCAGACCAGCACCTGCGGTTCGCGGTGAAGCGTTTCGTAAATGGCTTCCACAAGCGTGGTAGTCTTTCCGGTTCCCGGAGGGCCGTGTACGATGGCGACATCGCGTGTGCATAACACTTTGTTTACGGCTGTCTCCTGCGTGCTGTTCAGCCACGGGAAACGGACGGGATACAATTCGCGGAATCCCGGCTTTTGTGTTCCCAGCAAGGTGTCCCGGAGTTCGGCAAGGCGGTTGCCTTTGGCGCGGATCGTGTCTTCTAGCGCTTCGAACATGGCACGATAGGACGTTTCATCGAAATAAAGTTGTACACCCAGCACCTCTTCCGTTTGCAGTTCCAGCAATGCGCCTGCACTGGGAAGCACGACCACCATCCGTTCATCGTCCGCATAACTCACCGTTGCAATGAAATTCATATAATTCACTTTCCCGTCAAATGACTGACGGAAAAAGCAGACGGGACGACCGAATTCGAAGGAATGCTCGATTTCTTTATTTTCGGTGCGTGTAATATCTATTACAAGTTGATTTAGAGAATTATAGTAACTTCGACCGGGAGAGGCGGGATACCAGCACAGACCACGTTTCACTTTGCGGGCGACACCCATTGTTTCAGTCTGCCGCTTGAATTCCTCCTTTTCGTGTTCATACTCCATGCGTAGCAGGAGTTGCTGTTGCTGAAGGTCGATGATTGGACTTTTCGGATGATTATTCATAATAGATGCAAAGGTAGTAAATCTTCCTCCTGAGACGAAAATATATTTCATTTTGTTAAACATTCCTCGAACGCCGTTCGTTATTTTTATAGATAGACTAAAAAAAATAAAAGCAATATGGTGTATGATTTGACTATGTTAGAGGCTTTTTATTCTGCTTATAAAGGAAAAGTGGAACACGTGCGGGCTGTTTTGAAACGCCCTTTGACGTTAGCCGAGAAGATTCTGTATGCCCACCTGTTCAATGAGGGCGATGTGAAAAACTACAAACGGGGTGAAGACTACGTAAATTTCCGTCCCGACCGCGTCGCTATGCAGGACGCGACTGCTCAGATGGCATTGCTTCAATTCATGAATGCAGGAAAAGAAAAAGTGGCTGTTCCCTCCACCGTGCACTGTGACCACTTGATACAAGCGTACAAAGGAGCAAAGGAGGACATTGCTACGGCAACCAAAACAAACGAAGAAGTTTACGACTTTTTGCGCGATGTATCCTCTCGTTACGGCATCGGCTTCTGGAAGCCGGGCGCCGGAATCATTCACCAGGTAGTGCTCGAAAATTACGCTTTCCCCGGTGGAATGATGGTAGGCACCGACTCTCACACTCCGAATGCTGGAGGATTGGGCATGGTGGCCATCGGTGTCGGCGGTGCGGATGCCGTAGACGTGATGACAGGTATGGAATGGGAACTGAAAATGCCAAGGATTATCGGTGTCCGCCTGACCGGAAAATTGAGCGGCTGGACTTCCCCGAAAGATGTCATCCTGAAACTTGCAGGGATTCTGACCGTAAAAGGAGGAACGAACTCCATCATCGAATATTTCGGACCGGGAACGGCTTCCCTGTCGGCTACCGGCAAAGCGACCATTTGCAATATGGGGGCGGAAGTAGGAGCTACCACTTCGCTTTTCCCGTTCGACGGGCGCATGGCTACTTATCTGAGAGCCACCGGCAGGGATCGCATCGTGGAACTGGCGGAAGCCGTGGACTGTGAGCTCCGTGCGGACCAACAGGTGACGGACGAACCGGAAAAGTACTACGACCGTGTCATCGACATCGATTTGTCTACGCTCGAACCTTATATCAACGGCCCTTTCACACCGGATGCCGCTACCCCTATTTCTGAATTTGCAGAAAAAGTATTACTGAACGGCTATCCGCGTAAGATGGAAGTCGGACTGATCGGTTCGTGTACCAACTCTTCTTACCAAGATCTCAGCCGTGCCGCATCCCTTGCAAGGCAGGTGAAGGAAAAGAATCTGAGTGTGGCTTCCCCGTTGATCATCAATCCGGGTTCCGAGCAAATCCGCGCTACTGCCGAAAGAGACGGAATGATGGATGACTTCATGCAGATCGGCGCCGTGATCATGGCAAATGCCTGCGGTCCTTGCATCGGTCAGTGGAAACGTCATACGGACGACCCGACGCGGAAGAACTCGATCGTCACATCCTTCAACCGTAACTTTGCCAAACGTGCGGACGGCAATCCGAACACATACGCCTTTGTTGCTTCTCCCGAACTGACGATGGCACTGACCATTGCCGGTGATCTTTGCTTCAATCCGCTGAAAGACAGACTGATGAACCATGACGGCGAGAAAGTGAAACTGGCCGAACCGGAAGGCGAAGAACTCCCCTTGAGAGGATTTACCTCCGGTAATGAAGGCTATATCGCCCCCGGCGGGACGAAAACAGCGATCAACGTCAACCCGGCTTCCCAACGCCTGCAACTGCTGACTCCTTTCCCCGCTTGGGACGGACAAGATATACTCAATATGCCCCTGCTGATTAAGGCGCAGGGCAAATGTACTACCGACCATATTTCGATGGCGGGACCGTGGCTGCGTTTTCGCGGACATTTGGAGAATATTTCGGATAATATGCTGATGGGAGCCGTGAATGCTTTCAATGGCGAAACGAACAACGTGTGGAACCGTTCGACAAACACCTACGGAACCGTTTCGGGCACAGCCAAAATGTATAAATCCGAAGGAATCCCCTCCATTGTCGTGGCTGAAGAAAATTACGGAGAAGGCTCCAGTCGCGAGCACGCGGCAATGGAACCCCGTTTCCTGAATGTGCGTGTGATTCTCGCCAAGAGCTTCGCCCGTATCCACGAAACGAATCTGAAAAAGCAGGGCATGCTTGCCCTTACCTTTGCGGATAAAGCGGATTATGACAAGATACAGGAGCACGACCTCCTTTCAGTCATCGGCTTGCCCGACTTTGCTCCGGGACGGAATCTGACCGTCGTTCTTCATCACGAAGACGGAACGAAAGAGAGTTTTGAAGCGCAACATACATACAACGAACAGCAGATTGCCTGGTTCCGTGCCGGCTCTGCCTTGAATGCCAGATAATTAAAATGATAGAAATGAACAAAATAACCATGCAAAAAGATGGTACGCTGTCGGTGCCCGATGTGCCTGTCGTACCTTATATTACCGGAGACGGAGTAGGAGCGGAAGTGACTCCGTCAATGCAAGCCGTTGTGAACGCGGCTGTTCAGAAAGCATACGGCGGCAAACGTCGGATTGAATGGAAAGAAGTGCTGGCGGGCGAACGCGCTTTCAACGAGACAGGCTCTTGGCTGCCGGATGAAACGATGAAGGCTTTCCAAGAATATCTGATCGGCATCAAGGGTCCGCTGACGACCCCTGTCGGCGGTGGAATCCGTTCTTTGAACGTAGCTTTGCGCCAAACCTTGGATTTATATGTTTGTTTGCGTCCGGTTCGTTGGTATCAAGGCGTTCATTCTCCGGTGAAAGCACCGGAAAAAGTGAACATGTGTGTGTTCCGTGAAAATACGGAGGATATATATGCAGGAATCGAGTGGGAGGCAGGTACTCCCGAAGCCGAAAAGTTCTATCAATTCCTGAAAAACGAGATGGGAGTGACGAAAGTCCGCTTCCCCGAGACCTCTTCTTTTGGGGTGAAACCTGTTTCCCGTGAGGGCACGGAACGTCTTGTGCGGGCTGCCTGCCAGTATGCGCTCGACCATCATCTGCCTTCTGTGACACTGGTGCACAAAGGAAACATTATGAAGTTCACCGAAGGAGGTTTCAAGAAATGGGGCTATGAGCTGGCGCAACGTGAGTTTGGCGACGCGCTGGCAGACGGCCGGCTGGTGATAAAGGACTGCATTGCCGATGCTTTTCTGCAAAATACATTACTGATTCCCGAAGAGTATTCCGTGATTGCCACGCTGAACCTGAACGGAGACTATGTTTCCGACCAGTTGGCGGCAATGGTAGGCGGCATCGGCATTGCTCCGGGAGCAAATATTAACTACAAGACGGGGCACGCCATTTTTGAAGCGACTCATGGAACCGCCCCCAACATTGCCGGAAAGGATGTCGTGAATCCTTGTTCTATCATTCTTTCGGCGGTGATGATGCTTGAATATCTGGGATGGAAAGAAGCGGCCGCGCTTATCGAAAAGGCGCTGGAACAGAGTTTCCTCGATGCCCGTGCCACGCACGATCTGGCTCGCTTTATGCCGGGAGGTACATCCCTGTCTACCACCGCTTTCACACGCGAAATTGTGGAAAGAATCGAAAAGTAAATGTAACGATTAAAAACGAAGTATTATGAAGAAAGAGTATTTGATTTACAAGCTCTCCGAGGAGATGAAAGAGGCAACCCGGATTGACAATGAATTGTTCCCCAAGTTTGACGTGAAGCGTGGACTACGTAATGAAGACGGCACCGGTGTATTGGTAGGTCTGACAAAGATTGGTAATGTGGTGGGTTACGAACGTATCCCCGGCGGCGGTCTGAAGCCTATTCCGGGAAAATTGTTCTATCGAGGCTATGATGTGGAAGACATTTCCCACGCCATCATCAAGGAAAAACGTTTCGGCTTCGAAGAAGTGGCTTATCTGCTACTCTCCGGTCGTCTGCCGGACAAGGAAGAACTGGCTTCGTTCTGCGAACTGATCAATGACAATATGGCGCTCGAGCAGAAGACGAAAATGAATATTATCGAGCTGGAGGGAAATAATATCATGAATATCCTTTCGCGCAGCGTACTCGAAATGTATCGTTTCGATCCCGATGCCGACGATACTTCCCGCGACAATCTGATGCGCCAGAGTATCGATCTTATCTCCAAGTTCCCGACCATCATTGCGTATGCTTATAATATGCTCCGCCATGCTACATTCGGCCGTTCCCTGCATATCCGTCATCCGCAGGAAAAACTCTCTATTGCCGAGAATTTCCTCTATATGCTCAAAAAAGATTATACGGAACTGGATGCCCGTACGCTCGACTTGCTATTGATTTTGCAGGCAGAACATGGCGGTGGTAACAACTCGACTTTCACGGTTCGTGTGACTTCTTCCACCGGAACAGATACATACTCGGCCATCGCCGCAGGTATCGGTTCGTTGAAAGGCCCGCTTCACGGAGGCGCGAATATCCAGGTGGCCGATATGTTCCATCACTTGCAGGAGAACATCAAGGACTGGAAGAGCGTGGACGAGATAGATACCTATTTCACACGGATGCTGAATAAGGAAGTGTATAATAAGACCGGATTGATTTACGGTATCGGTCATGCTGTTTATACGATTTCCGATCCTCGTGCGCTGTTGCTGAAAGAACTGGCTCGCGACCTTGCCCGTGAGAAAGGAAAAGAAGAGGAGTTCGCTTTCCTCGAACTGCTTGAAGAGCGTGCCATCGCTACTTTCGGACGTGTGAAGAACAACGGAAAGACGGTTTCCAGCAATATCGACTTCTATTCGGGCTTCGTATATGAGATGATTGGTTTGCCGCAGGAGATTTTCACTCCGCTGTTTGCCATGGCTCGTATTGTCGGCTGGTGTGCGCACCGCAATGAAGAACTGAACTTCGAGGGCAAACGCATTATCCGTCCGGCTTATAAAAATGTTCTTGATGATCTGGCTTATATCCCCATCAAGAAACGCTGATAAGAACAAATCCTTTTATGCAATAATAACTAACCTCAGACGTACATCTCGGCAATCCCTGCATGTACGTCTCGGTAATCCCCAGTTGTACATCTTGGTAGTACCCGGTTGTACGTCTGGGGTGACTTGTTTCAGGAAGAACGTCCGATGTTCATTTAACATTTAACACTTTGCGGCTGCTATATTTTTCATCCGATGGAGGCTAAGGCATTTATCGTTGGTAGAAAGGGCACAGCCTGGCAGGTAGAAACGCCCTTTTAACGTAGCGTTAAAAGGGCGTTTCTACAACCGATGAATTATACATTCTATTCCTTTGGATATCAGTGAACTATGTGCTAAAAGCCCATGGTGTCATATGAAAGAGAACACGGGATGGAAAAAAGATAATTGTGATATTCATAAGTTTCCTGTCCGGTCAATACGAATAGTTCTTTCAGTTTTTTGTGGCCATTCTTTTCTTTTTTTGTTATTTTTGTGAATCTCAAAAGAAAATCAAGATGAGTATAACTGCCTTTAATCTATTTTTGGGCGTCATGAGTCTGATCGCTCTGATTGTTTTCATCGCCCTCTACTTTGTGAAAGCCGGTTACGGGATATTTCGCACTGCCTCCTGGGGAGTCGCCATTTCCAACAAGCTGGCGTGGATACTGATGGAAGCCCCCGTATTTCTGGTCATGTGCTGGATGTGGATGCACTCGGAACGTCGTTTTGATCCGGTCATACTGACATTCTTTATCTTCTTTCAGATTCATTATTTTCAGCGCGCCTTCGTCTTTCCCCTGCTACTGACCGGAAAGAGCAAAATGCCGCTGGCAATTATGTCGATGGGAATCCTGTTCAATCTATTGAACGGCTATATGCAGGGCGAATGGATATTTTATCTCTCACCCGAGGGAATGTATCATTCCGGCTGGTTCACTTCCGCATGGTTTATTGCGGGAAGTCTGCTTTTCTTTGCAGGTATGTTGATGAACTGGCATTCGGACTATATCATCCGTCATTTGCGCAAACCGGGGGATACCCGTCATTATCTGCCCCAAAAAGGGATGTACCGCTATGTCACTTCCGCCAATTATCTGGGCGAAATCATCGAATGGGCAGGCTGGGCAATACTGACCTGTTCACTGTCCGGACTTGTATTCTTCTGGTGGACAGTGGCCAATCTCGTCCCCCGTGCCAATGCAATCTGGCATCGCTACCGTGAAGAATTTGGCTCGGAAGTAGGCGGACGCAAACGTGTATTTCCTTTTATCTATTGATTTGAAATAAATTATCTATTGACATAAAATAGCGTACTATGGAATCTAAACTTTTCACCCCTGTCACTTTCGGTCCATTGACGCTGCGGAATCGTACGATCCGCTCTGCCGCTTTTGAAAGCATGTGTCCCGGTAACGCCCCTTCACAAATGCTGCTCGATTACCACCGCTCGGTGGCTGCGGGCGGAGTCGGGATGACGACTGTAGCCTATGCAGCCGTGACGCAAAGCGGACTTTCTTTCGACCGTCAGTTGTGGCTGCGTCCGGAAATCATTTCCGGTTTACGTGAAGTGACCGGAGCTATACACACGGAAGGTGCGGCAGCAGGCATCCAGATAGGGCACTGCGGAAATATGTCCCATAAAAAGATTTGCG
>NZ_QTLF01000045.1:0-26446 GCF_003434395.1 Bacteroides sp. AM23-12 | reverse complement strand
ATGCTCGGCTTCGACGAGTCGGCACAGGCGCTGATGATCGCACTCTACATCGCCATGGACAGTTTCGGGACTGCCTGCAACGTGACGGGCGACGGAGCCATCGCGTTGATCATAGACAAAGTAATGGGAAAAGGAACGGGAAAATAAAACAGACTTGGTTTGCATATACAGCATAAAATAACGAAATTTGTCCCCCGTATTTTCAAATAAAAAATAAAGGAATATGAAAACAGCCCTTATATCAGGCATCACCGGACAGGATGGTTCTTATCTTGCCGAATTTCTCTTGCAAAAAGGTTACGAAGTACACGGTATCCTCCGTCGTTCTTCCTCATTCAATACCGGACGTATCGAGCATTTGTACTTTGACGAATGGGTACGCGACATGAAACAAAAACGTACCATCAACCTGCACTACGGCGATATGACGGACTCCAGCTCACTGATCCGCATCATACAGCAGGTGCAACCGGATGAAATCTACAATCTGGCAGCACAGAGTCATGTGAAGGTATCGTTCGACGTGCCCGAATATACTGCCGAAGCGGATGCTATCGGCACACTGCGTATGCTCGAAGCCGTACGCATCCTGGGACTGGAAAAGAAAACAAGGATATATCAGGCTTCCACCTCCGAGCTCTTCGGTAAGGTGCAGGAAGTTCCGCAGAAGGAGACAACTCCGTTCTATCCCCGTTCTCCCTACGGAGTGGCAAAGCAATACGGCTTCTGGATCACCAAGAACTACCGCGAAAGCTATGGCATGTTTGCCGTTAACGGCATCTTGTTCAATCACGAAAGCGAACGTCGTGGCGAAACATTCGTTACCCGCAAGATTTCTCTCGCTGCCGCACGTATCGCACAAGGCGAGCAGGACAAGCTGTATTTAGGTAATCTGGATGCCCGCCGTGACTGGGGGTATGCGAAAGATTACGTGGAATGTATGTGGCTGATTCTTCAGCATGACGTTCCGGAAGATTTCGTAATCGCCACCGGAGAGATGCACACCGTACGCGAATTTGCCACACTGGCATTCAAGGAGGCAGGCATCGAACTTCGTTGGGAAGGCGAAGGCGTGGACGAAAAGGGTATCGACGTGGCTACCGGAAAAGTATTGGTAGAGGTTGATCCCAAATATTTCCGTCCGGCAGAAGTGGAACAACTGTTAGGAGACCCTACCAAAGCCCGGACATTGCTGGGATGGAACCCAAGGAAGACATCGTTCGGAGAACTGGTAAGCATCATGGTGCGCCATGACATGGAAAAAGTAAGAAGAATGATCGCTACCAAGCACTAACAGACCTCAAACCGAACACGGATTACGCCGATTCAACGATCTTCATTTTTTACATGAGATGCGCATAACCGGAGTAATCCGTGTTCATATATGATACTTAATCATGGAAAAGAATGCAAAAATCTATGTAGCAGGGCATCACGGTTTGGTGGGTTCTGCTATCTGGAAGAATTTACAGGATAAGGGATATACCAATCTGATCGGGCGTACGCATCAAGAACTGGATTTGCTCGACGGTGTAGCTGTCCGCCGTTTTTTCGACGAAGAGCAACCGGAGTATGTGTTTCTGGCTGCTGCATTCGTAGGCGGCATCATGGCAAACAGTATTTATCGTGCCGACTTCATTTATAAGAACCTGCAAATACAGCAGAACGTCATCGGTGAAAGTTTCCGTCATAACGTCCGGAAACTGCTGTTTCTGGGCAGCACCTGCATCTATCCGCGTGACGCCGAACAGCCGATGAAAGAAGAAGTCCTGCTGACTTCACCACTGGAATACACAAATGAGCCATACGCCATCGCCAAGATCGCCGGACTGAAAATGTGCGAGAGCTTCAACCTGCAATACGGCACGAATTACATCGCCGTGATGCCGACCAACTTATACGGTCCGAATGATAATTTTGACTTGGAACGCAGCCATGTCCTGCCTGCCATGATCCGTAAGATTCATCTTGCGCACTGTCTGAAGGAAGGAGACTGGGAAGCTGTCCGCAAGGATATGAACCAACGTCCTGTAGAAGGCGTCAATGGCGACAGCCCCAAGGCGGACATTCTGAATATCCTCCGCAAATACGGTATCAGCGAAACGGAAGTGACTCTGTGGGGCACGGGAACTCCCCTGCGCGAGTTTCTCTGGAGCGAAGAAATGGCCGACGCCAGTGTATTCGTAATGGAACACGTGGACTTCAAAGATACCTACAAAGAAGGTGACAAGGATATCCGCAACTGCCATATCAACATCGGAACGGGAAAGGAAATCACCATCCGCCAACTCGCCGAACGAATTGTAGAAACGGTAGGCTATCAAGGCAAACTAACCTTCGACAGCAGCAAACCGGACGGCACTATGCGCAAACTGACCGATCCGTCCAAACTACACTCTTTGGGATGGCATCACAAAATAGAAATAGAGGAAGGAGTACGGAGAATGTACGAATGGTACTTGAAATAAATTCAAAAAGAACTATCCGCATTGGGGCTGACTAAAAAGTCGGTAGTATCTACATTCTCCTCCTTCGGGAAGGAGGAGTGGTCGAAGACCGAGGTGGTAGGTGAACACATAAACTAATAATAATAAATTAAGTTATATGCTTACCTACCACCTCCCCCTACGGGTACTCCTCCTTCCCGAAGGAGGAGAAGTAAGACACTACCGACTTCTAATTCAGCTCATTAGGAACAGACTGAAAACAACCGGTTTTTCGGATTAATCCATGTTAATGACTGCGACATGCATTGTGGACTGTCTTAACAAGCATTGTTAATGACATTACCATGCATTCTTATCGACCCTAACAAGCATTGATAACTTCCTTTTCTTATAGAGAGAACAGTAATGTCATCTGTAAGGAACAATCGTGCCACAGGCCGGAAACACTTGTGCCAAAGGCGTGGCACAACTCCTTCCCCTATACTTCCCAACACTTTTCCCATACTTCCACATCTTAGTCCCTTATTACCCCAAGACTCCCCATTTCCAAAAATTCTTCATTCTTAATTCTTCATTCTTAATTTAATTACTATATTTGCACAATTTAATACCAAATGTGCAAAAACAATGGAAAAGAGTTTTATAGCTTACATTGAAAATAGTATCAAGAACAATTGGGACTTAGACGCCCTGACAGATTATAAGGGAGCCACCCTTCAGTATAAAGACGTTGCTCGAAAAATCGAAAAACTCCATATCATCTTTGAAGAAAGCGGAATCCGCAAGGGAGACAAAATCGCCGTTTGCGGCCGAAACAGTTCCCATTGGGGAGTCACTTTCCTCGCCACACTGACGTATGGAGCAGTCATCGTCCCCATCCTTCACGAGTTCAAGGCGGACAATGTGCACAACATCGTCAACCACTCCGAAGCCAAATTACTATTTGTAGGAGACATGGTGTGGGAAAACCTCAACGAATCGGCAATGCCCCTGCTGGAAGGTATTCTGATGATGAACGACTTCACCTTACTGGTATCACGCAGCGAACGACTGACGCACGCACGTGAACATCTGAACGAAATGTTCGGCAAGAAATACCCGAAGAACTTCCGCAAAGAACACATCGAATACCATAAGGATGAACCCGAAGAACTGGCAGTAATCAACTACACGTCCGGCACAACGAGCTACTCAAAAGGAGTCATGCTCCCCTACCGTAGCCTCTGGTCGAACACCAAGTTCGCGTATGAAGTGCTCGAACTGAAAGCCGGAGACAAGATCGTCTCCATGCTTCCTATGGCACATATGTACGGACTGGCCTTCGAGTTCCTCTATGAGTTCTCCGTCGGCTGCCATATCTACTTCCTCACCCGTATGCCGAGTCCGAAGATTATCTTCCAGGCATTCGAAGAAGTAAAACCGAATCTCATCGTCGCCGTTCCGCTCATCATCGAAAAGATTATCAAGAAGAGCGTACTACCGAAACTGGAAACGCCGACCATGAAAATCTTACTCAAAGTACCCATCATCAACGACAAGATAAAAGCAACCATACGCGAAGAAATGATCAAAGCGTTCGGTGGAAATTTCAGAGAAATCATCGTAGGTGGAGCAGCCTTCAATCAGGAAGTAGAACAATTCCTTAAAATGATAGACTTCCCTTATACAGTAGGCTACGGCATGACAGAATGCGGTCCGATCATCTGCTACGAAGACTGGACAAGATTCAAGCCGGGTTCGTGCGGAAAAGCCGCGCCGCGTATGGACGTACGGGTGCTGTCTTCCGATCCGGAAAATATCGTTGGCGAAATCGTCTGCAAAGGGCCTAACGTAATGCTGGGATATTACAAGAACAGCGAAGCGACAGAAGCAGTGATCGACAAAGACGGCTGGCTGCACACAGGCGACCTCGCCTTGATGGACGCCGAAGGCAATATCACCATCAAGGGACGCAGCAAGAACCTGTTGCTCAGCGCCAGCGGACAGAACATCTACCCCGAAGAAATCGAAGATAAACTGAACAATCTGCCATACGTATCGGAAAGCATCATCGTACAGCAGAACGAGAAACTCGTCGGACTGGTTTATCCGGACTTTGACGAAGCATTCGCCCATGGTCTGAAGAATGAGGACATCGAACGGGTAATGGAAGAAAACCGCGTAGCACTGAACGCCATGTTACCGGCATACAGCCAAATACTAAAAATGAAGATATATCCCGAAGAATTTGAAAAGACCCCGAAGAAGAGCATCAAACGCTATCTGTATCAGGAAGCGAAAGGATAAAGGAAGTGAAGGATTAAGGGAATACTCTGTGAACCTAAACTGAAAAAAAGAGTTATAATAAAGATGAAGATAATAAAGACAATATTCACGGCAGCTGTTCTGATGGCTGCCGTTTGTTTGCCGGCACAGAACAAGAGTGCGGGCATCAACCTTTCCTTATGGAAAGACATCTGCACACAGCCGTATGACAGCACTCAGACGACTTATGTAAACCTCGGTCTGCTGTCTACGCTGAACCGTCTCAACGGCGTTGGCATCAACGCGCTGGGAAGCGTCATTCATGGAGATATGAACGGAGTACAGATCACAGGATTAGCCAATCTTGCCGGTGGTACGATGCGGGGTGTTCAGATAGCGGGTGTCAGCAATATCAGCGGAAACAACACCGTAGGGCTTTCCGCCGCCGGACTAGTGAATATCACAGGCGACGGCTCAAAGGGGGTCATTATTTCGGGACTTACCGGCATCGGTGGAGACAACAACTCGGGAGTAATGATAAGCGGTCTGATGAATGTGACGGGAAACATGGCTTCGGGATTTCAGTTTTCCGGCGTGTCAAATATCACGGGACAGAGTTTCAACGGTATGATGACTTCCGGACTCTTGAATGTGGTAGGCGAAAACATGAACGGTCTGCAGATTGCCGGTATCGCCAATATCACCGCAAAAGACCTGAATGGCGCACAGATCGGGTTATGCAACTATGCGACGAAGGCTCATGGCTTTCAGATCGGTCTGGTCAATTACTACAGGGAAGATATGAAAGGATTACAACTCGGCCTCGTGAACGCGAATCCCGATACAAGAATACAAATGATGGTATATGGCGGTAACGTCACGCCCGCCAACATAGGAGTGCGTTTCAAGAACCAACTGTTTTATACGATCTTGGGAGTGGGTGCATTCGATCAGAATCTGAACGATAAATTTTCTATCAGCACGTCTTACCGTGCCGGATTGGCGGTACCTGTTTACAAAGGTTTGTCCATTAGCGGTGACCTCGGATTCCAGCATATAGAAACGTGCTCCAACAAGGATGAAGTGATTCCCCGACGGCTTTATGGATTGCAGGCACGAGCGAATCTGGAATATCAGATCAGCAAGAAATTCGGCATCTTTGCCACCGGTGGTTACGGACTGACACGGTATTACAACAAATCCGGTAATTTCGATAAAGGAGCGATCATAGAAGCAGGTATTGTCCTCTTCTAAGGCTGATTAATAAGTAATAGGTAATAAGTATTAAGTATTAGGTAATAAGTATTAGGTAATAAGTATTAGGTATTAACCGTAGCTATCATTTAGAGGTATATCTATCTGTCATTCAAAGTTTTCTTCACTTTATCAAAGTGAAACAATTCGATAATGACGAGCATAAGTATCTGTCATCCTGAGCTTGTCGAAGGATCTCCTCTTTTGTAGTCACAAAGAAGAGATTCTTCCTCCTTACAGTCGTCTGAATGACAGACAGATGCGTCTCTAAATGGCAGCTACGGTTAATACCTAATACTTATTACCTAATACTTATTACCTAATACTTAATACTTATTACCTATTACTTATTTATACTTTCTCTTTAATCAACCCGATGCGATAAGCCACAAGCAACTTCTTCAAATCCTGAATCTGCGTCACAAGTTCCTTCCCTTTATCGGTGTCTTTCACCATCATCCGTTGCGAATTGAACTCCAGTACAAAGTTGGTTGACTTGATATCCAACCCTTCTTCAATGGCTTTCTGCCTGGACTGGAACGGCTCGTGCTGCACCAACTGCATCCCGTGAGAATGGTAAACAAGCGTATAGCCCGCAATTCCCGTCTCCGGCTGATAGGCTTTGGAAAATCCTCCGTCAATAACGAACAATTTGCCATTTGCCTTCATCGGCTGTTCTCCTTGAATAGTCTTTACAGGCACATGACCATTGATGATATGAGAATGAGGTCCCAATGCCCCGAACTCATCTAATATCTGATCGCAGATATCTTCACGATTGCGAAGCGTGTAGTAATATCCCTTCTTTTCCTTTTGTATCTCCTTGTCTTCCAGAAAATAGCGTTCGAAAGTCGCCATCTTATCCTTATCAAACAGAGGAGCTTCCGGACCACACCACATATACCAGATATAGTCCATCGCAAATTCTTTATCATCCTCTCCTTCTTCATCAAAGTATGCAGTACGAATCAGCTGATCGGCCTTATCGAGCAACTTGCGTCCCCAATACTCCTTGCCACGTATCTTGACATGCTTGAAACTGCCATCCTCATTCAAAGGTACCGAAGCATGATAAAGAAGATTGGAATTGGAAACCAGATACATTCCGCCATACGTAAACAGGCAACGCATGTGCTTCTTCAACTTCTCGCTATTCATAAACGAATAGTGAATCTTTTCCACAAGTTCCCGTTCTTCGTCGGTCAGTCGATAAGGATCGGCAGGGTCTACGGTCGGAAAGTTTGTGTCACGCAGGGCATATTCTTTGCCTTCATACACAAAAACTCCACGATCAAAATCGATCTTCTCCAACAGCTTGCGGTTACTCATCCCGAATTCCGGACGACGGTCTATTATTTCAGCTTCCAGCTTAAACTGGATGATCGTAATCGCCTTGTGCATCTGGGTGATCAGACGCAAAGTCTTCTCATTGTAATTGGTGTCGGCAAAATTCATCTTCGGCATAAAGATGGTACACGGATCATCGGCATAAGTATCCATGGCGAAAGTTGCCAAAGGAAGCAGATTGATTCCATAACCGTCTTCAAGAGTACCCAGATTGCCGTAGCGCATGGACATACGGATCACGTTGGCTATACAACTGTCATTGCCGGAAGCGGCTCCCATCCACAGGATATCGTGGTTGCCCCATTGAATGTCGAAGTTGTGGTAATTGCACAAAGTATCCATGATGATGTGCGCTCCAGGACCACGGTCGTATATATCACCCACAATATGAAGAGAGTCAATAGTCAGACGCTGAATCAGATTACACATGGCTATAATAAAGTCATCCGCCCGCTTGGTAGAGATTATGGTGCTGATGATGACATTGATATATGCGTGCTTATTCGGCTCGACAGACGTTTCGTGCAGTAATTCCTGAATGATGTAAGAGAACTCTGCGGGCAAGGATTTTCGAACTTTGGAACGGGTATATTTGGAAGATACATTCTGACAAACCTTCACCAACTGGTTCAGGGTGATCAGATACCAATCGTCCAGATCCTTCTCGCGGGCTTTTACCAGCTGAATTTTCTCTTCCGGATAATAGATCAACGTGCAGAGTTCTTTCTTCTCCGCTTCGCGCAGGGTATTGCCGAAAATCTCGTTCACTTTGCGTTTTACCGCACCCGAAGCATTCTTTAACACATGTTGGAAGGCTTCGTATTCACCGTGTATGTCTGTCAAGAAATGCTCCGTTCCTTTAGGCAGATTCAGGATAGCCTCCAGATTAATAATTTCCGTACTTGCATCAGCAATAGTAGGAAAACTCCGGGAAAGCAACTGCAAGTAGCGGAGATCGCCAACTATGCTTTCAGGAGTTATATTACTTTGAGCAGTCATTATATGTACTATTTTACTATTTACAATATGCTATTTATCGACTTATCGTTTATCGCTATAAATATAACGATTTATCATCTACTTATTACAAATTCCAGCCTTTAATGTTCATCGTCAGCCCAATAAAAACATCAACAGCACCTGCGCAATGATCACACGCAGAAACATACACAACGGATATACTGTAGCATAAGCGACAGAAGGATTGTCACCCGGTATCGTATCGTTGGCATAATTCAGCGCCATCGGATTCGCCATACTGCCGCACAACATACCGGATACACTGCCGAAGTCTATCTTCATAATCTTGAAAGCGACAAAGCCGACCAGGACCGTCGGGATAATTGTCAGCCCGGCTCCCAAAGCTATCCAAAGCAATCCTTCCGGCCGGAAGACAGTATCGAAGAAATGGGCACCGGCATCCAGACCAAGACAGGCTAGATACATGGAAAGCCCCAACGCGCGCAGCATCAGATTGGCGCTGCGGGTAGTGTAAGTGATCATGTGTATCCGTGGGCCGAAAGTTCCCAGCAGGATACCCACGATAATCGGTCCGCCTGCCAGCCCCAGCTTCACGGGGGTACTGATTCCCGGTATGGAGAACGGGATCGCTCCCAATGCCAATCCCAATACGATGCCTATAAATATGACAACAAGATTAGGTTCTTTCAGACTTTTCACTGCATTTCCCAATACTTTTTCTACATTCTGAATGGCTGCTGCTTCACCTACTACTGTCAGGCGGTCGCCCAGCTGGAGAATCAGTTCCGGAGTGGCAAGTAGTTGCACACCCGAACGGTACACACGGCTGATATTGATTCCATAATGGTTTCTTAGTCTCAATGAGCCAAGTTTCTTTCCATTCAGTTCGGGGCGGGTTACGACGATACGCTGCGAGATCAATTCGCTGTCAATTGCATTCCAGTCTATATCTTCCTTGTTCCAGTCCGTATTTTCTTCCTGTTCGCCGAAAAGTACTGTCAGAGCCAGGACATTCTTTTCCGCTGTGATCACCAACAGGCGGTCGCCTTCCTTCAACACCTTGTCGGAGGTAGGAATACTGACATGACCGTCACGCCACAAACGGGAAATCACAAATTTCGGATAACTCATCTGAGCTATATCCTTGATACTTTTATTAAAAATAGCGGGGTTATGTACTTGAAACGCTGCGATAAAGGTTTTGTTGGCATCATCCTTTTCTTTAATCTCCAAGTCTTCTTTATGAACCAAGAATTTACGAATCAGCAGTACGGCAAGAATTACACCGATCACTCCCATCGGATAGGCTACCGCACACCCCAAAGCCGGAGTACTGCTCTCTATGCCCATCTGTTTAAGTGTCTGCTGCGCAGCTCCCAAGGCAGGAGTATTAGTCGTGGCTCCGCAAAGGATACCCACCATATCAGGAAGCGACACACCTGTCGCATAACTGGCAACAACAGTCAGCAAAGTACCCAACAGAACTACGGCCAACGCCAACATATTCAGCGTCACCCCTCCTTTCCGGAAAGAACTGAAGAAACCGGGCCCTACCTGAAGTCCCAGTGAATATACGAAAATAACCAGTCCGAAACTTTCTGCATAATTCAGCATCTGTGGATCAACCGAAAGCCCGAAGTGCCCGGCAAGGATACCTGCAAAAAAAACAAAAGTGACTCCCAGAGATACTCCCCAGAAATGCACTCTTCCCAGCCCCAGCCCAATCGCAGAAATCAGTGAAAGCACCACAACTGCCTGTAAGGCAGAATGTTCGAGAAACAGATTATATAACCACTCCATGAATTAAACATACTAATAGGGCGCAAAGATAAAAACTATTTAGTCCCATTCAAAACTTTTAAGCTTTCATTTCGCGCCCTATCTCTTCTCTAAATTCTTAATATCCTGAAATCTTATATGTTATCCTTTAAATTATCTGTCTGTTATCCGCAATCTTTTTACCTGTCACCTCCACCTATCGCTTTTTACCTTTTCAACCTATTCCATGTGGTATCTTTCTACCTGTCGTTATCCGAAATCTCTCTACCTGTCATCTTTTGTGTAATCATCATTTTCTTTTCATTTGCCGGCACTTTCCATCTGCCGGCTGTTATCTCACCTACCTGTATATTCTACGAAATTATTCCGACCATCCAGATAACCGCTCAATCGATTTCCTCCGATGTATACATCATCCAGGTAAGATACATCATTGCGACCGTAATCCATGCGAATGGAAGTCTGTGCATAATTCTCCCAGTTCCAACGGAAATAATATTCGAATGTCTCCACATGTCCATTAGGATATTCCACCCGAATAAAATCAACGCCTGTCCGGTCCAAATAAAAGTCGAGTTCCTGACGGCAACGGTTACCGTCCACATCCCGATAAAAACTCACCCATGTACGGCTACATAAATCAGAAGAACGATTATAGTAACCACCACCGATATTATCATCATCATAAAAACTATCGATTTCTACTTCACAAGAAGTCAGACTCAACGTTAACACAGCCATTAAAGCCAGTCCTAAGTATCTAAATGCGTTCGTTTTCATATTCCTTTATTTTTAATGGTTCCTTTATTAATCCTATCATTTATCTTTCGATATTACAAAAGTAAGGAATGAATTCTCCTTATGAAATTGAAAATTCCTACTTGTTTAGGGGAATTCACCTAATGGAAGAGGTAAATTCCCCCAACGTACTGGATACCTTACAGATTCCTAAATAGCTAAGAAGACACGCTTCCGCCCTCCAGAACCTTAATAAACATTGAATCAAACATTCAATTATTTAATCAATGTTATAAATCAAGCCATTTAGCCCGATTTATTTGCAGATATCACAAAACTCCGTATATTTGCAATGTGTTTTTCATAGTATTAGATTTAAGGTTAACAAAAAGATTGGCTGTCTGGGATAGATAGCCTTTTTTTATGCTCTTTTTTTTAATAAACTTCTCAAGAAGCCATGAAGACAAACGTAAAATGGCAAATACTGATGTGAAAAATCTGATGACACCACAGGCTTCTATAATAATTAATAAGGTAATCGTTTTCTCCCATGAATAGTGAGAAAAAATATTCTCAAAAAAAATAATCCGTTTAACATTTGAAACATAGCAAGTTATCTCTTTCATCAAAAAACAAGTAAAAAAAATCTTGCTAAAAGATTTGCGTAGTCCAAAAGTTCCCCCTATATTTGCACCGCATTTGAGAGAGAATGCGGGTTCAAGGAAGTTTGGGTGAGTGGCTGAAACCACCAGTTTGCTAAACTGACGTACGGGTAACCGTACCGGGGGTTCGAATCCCCCAGCTTCCGCAAGATTCTCTAAATAAAAAGAGCTAAGTTTTATAGACTTGGCTCTTTTTAAATCTATCAAAAGCCGGTGGGTTCGTCTAACGGTTAGGACACATGCCTCTCACGCATGTAATACGAGTTCGATTCTCGTACCCACTACTCTATTTTAGTTAGCCTCTTACATTGAAGTAAGAGGCTTTTTTTATTATGTTCATATCTCAAGAAATGGAATATAACGTAAAAGAATTGAAAAAGGTATTGATTGAACAATGCAAAGAAGAAGGTATTTATTACGCATTGATAGCAATCAACAAACAGACGAAAGAGATCGTTTTGCCACAAAGCCTTGATAACGCTTTAAATAATCCGGATTACTGCGTCTTTAAATGCAGGAAAGTGAAGGATGAATATAAAGTAGAAGAGGTAAAATAAGCATAATTAAAAAAAGAAGGATATGCTTATTGATATTGTATTAAGATGTTAAAAGATTTAATAATTATTTGAGCATTCAAAGTTTTTTCTGTAAAAGAATGTTATATCCATGTAAAACGATTGTGTTTCACATGGATACCCGCCAACAAATGAAGAAAAACGCTGCTTACTTACATTTCTTCACTCTGCTCGTACAATTCAAAGTAAGACTCTTTATCAATCCGCAGTCGGACTCTGTTTTCCCGCTTCTGACCGGCCAGGTTGATAAATAAATTGAAGTATAATTGACTAAAAGAGAGGTCGGAACGATCATAAGTGATATCGAATGTACATGTTCTTCGGAATGAATCGAAAGTTCCCAGCTTCATACCTCCCTTACACATAAAGACTTCGGGGAAATTCGCAGGCGGATAAGGCTGAAACAAGCTGGCCAGCTGCGCATACACATAATCGATCATCCATTCATCACCGGATACAAGCAATTCTCCTTTCAGACGAAGTTTGACTGCATATTTAGCCGTGACGTCCTGAGAAGTATAAATGGGGACCTGACTCTCTGATGGATAATTACCATCCTTATAGCCAAGGCTCATGGTCAGTTTTGATTTACCCACGCCGTTGAAATCCGCCACATTCAGATCTTTCTGTTGATTTTTCAAGTCAATCATAAATGTCAGTTTACCCAAAGTCGGGTCATTCGGATATTGAGCTATCGTATCCAGCACATAATCTTCTTCATTAAAACTCCGCGCTACCAATACATCCCCCTCTCCGACTTCCAACGCCGGACCTCCTCTTTCAATATCCACATCGCCTACAGGGTAATATATTGCATCATTATCTCTGACACAACCTGTCAGACAAAGCAGTAAAGCTGCTATTCCTATTATCTTATTCATTATCATATTACATCCTTATTTTGGAGACAAAGATACATCTTTTTTGAATCAACTTGATTTATATCAACCGTTTTTAGTACTTTTGCACATAACAAGACTATAATGACATGGATACACTACTAAGAGAAACTGTAAATGCCGTCGTAAATTCCCGCTTTCCCGAAATGAGTATAGAGGGACGCCGACAGATAGAAAGCATCCTGATACGTGAGGAATATCCTAAAGGAGTGATCGCACTTAATGAAGGAGAAGTAGCCCATGAATTAGTTTTTGTCGGGAAAGGGATGCTCCGGCAATATTATTATAAAAACGGGAAAGACGTTACCGAACACTTCTCATACGAAGGCTGTATCCTGATGTGTATCGAAAGCCTGCTGAAACAAGTCCCTACCCGATTGATCATAGAGACACTGGAGCCTGCTGTCATCTATCTGTTCCCTTATGACAAAATGATGCAGCTGACAAAGCAAAACTGGGAAATCAATATGTTCTATCGGAAGATACTGGAATATTCTCTGATTGTATCGCAAACCAAAGCCGATTCCTGGCGTTTCGAATCCGCCCGCGAGCGTTATAATCTATTGCTCGAAACTCATCCGGAAATCATCAAACGGGCACCTTTGGCACACATCGCTTCATACCTGCTGATGACACCGGAAACATTGAGCCGAGTACGTTCAGGTGTTCTGTAGTTTTGTAATTTTGGGGAGCTATCTGCTTTTCCGGTATTCTTTGGGAGACATACCGGTATAATGCTTAAAGTACTTACCGAAGAACGACTGGTTGGCAAAGTTTAAACGGTCGGCTATCTCCTGTATGTTCATGCTCGAAGAATTCAAGAGTGCCTTCGCTTCCAAGATCACTAATTCGTCAATCCACTCCCCTACCGTCTTCCCGCTGACTTCCTTGACAACTCCGGACAGATGTTTCGGCGTCAGACACAACTGATCCGCATAAAACTTCACGCTGCGTTCCGACTGATAAGACTGAACCAAAGATTCATAGAAGCGCTCAAATATATATTCTTTACGACTTTTACTTTTGACAACGGCAGAAGCATCCGGAGCATAACTGTTGAAAATATTGCAAAGCTCAAAGAAGAAGCCCTGCATCAATCCCATTACTACCTCCCTACGGTACCTATCGTCTTTATTTTTCAATCTCTTTCTGATGAAAGCATGATACTCCTTAATCATCTCCTGCTCGTGCAGATTGAGATCAAAACAAGGGTAATCTTTCAGAAAGAAAAAGAATGAAAGCACATTACCAACTTTGGGCAATGATTCCAACAGACTTTTTGATACAGCAAAGAAAATCCCTCTGAAATTGGAACTGAACTGACGATGTTCGATTATCTGATTGGGCAACGCAATAACCATTCTGCCCGGAATCAGTTCAAACTCACGCAGACTGATATTAAAACGAGTAGAGCCTTCCAGACAAAGTCCGATGCTCACCACTTCCAGTTTACTGGGGCCATTATAAAGGGAAATAACGCTCTCCGTGTCGAAGAGCGCTATATCATTGCCGACCACATCAATACTACCCGGATCTATATGTTTAGAATGAACTACCGAAGAAATACCTATCTTAGGAACAACTTGCATATCCATACACTCTCTCTTTTGGTTGCGACAAAGATACCAGTAATAATGAGATGTTCAACCTAAGGCGAGAGATTATCTGTCAAAAAGAACACTTTTGCCTACTTATTGACTATCTCCGAATAAAAACTTATAATCACGTTCAGCAGCCGGAACAGTCCACTTTTCAGGAACGAATTTCCATTGGTTCAATGCCTTCGGGGCCATAGTACCTTTCTTTTCTATATAATTCATCAGATAGAAACGAAGATCCTTATCCGTAGAGAAGATGATACGCTCTTTCAATTTCTCCTGCGGGATGCCTGATCCTTTCGTCAGCAGTTCTCCACCGCCATTCCCCCGGTAAGAGTTCAAAGCCACCTTATAAATCTTATCCATGAGGAAAGGACTGCCGTCTGCCATGCTGATAATCGTAATCTTCTCCCCTTGCGGCTTGGTGACGTCTACGGTATAAATAATTCCCGATGCTGAATCAAAATTGAAGCTGAAATTTTGGAAAGAAGCTCTGTCCTCCGCACCTTCGCGACGTTTCTCCTTAAACCAGAGCAGATGATCGTCCGGAGACTTCATCCGGTTGGTCCACATGAAATAAGACATTTCCAGATAGTCCTTGATTTCTTTTCCGGATAAAGTCATCATATATAGCATATTCTCATACTTATACAGATTGAACATATCGCTGACAAACACATCACCTTTATTTATTTTCGCATCAAATGAAAGCGGTGCTGCAAAGGATATCTCCGCACCGGTGATATCAAGCTGCAAGGTATGGATCAAGTCGATAAAAGCAGACGGTCCGAAGAAAGAAGGACAGGTTGAGATACTCTCGGTGAATGTACCGATCTTTTTAGAGACAAAGTTACGGACAGTGTCATATTGAGGAGCAAAATGCTTCATAAAGTCCTCGCTGATTCCATAATCTTTCGTTTCGGTCAATACTCCTTTTATATCTTTGCTGCGCACCTTCCCATCTTTCAGTTTCAAGGTCACATCGATGTTGGACAGAACAATTCCGTTGCTTGCCGGATCAATGACCAGTACTGAATCACCTGCCACATTCATCACTTTCTTACATTCGCGCGCATGATCGTGTCCCATCAGTACAATGTCAAATCCGGGGACATTCTTCGCCACACTCAGAGAAGCGTTTTCATTATACTTGCCGGACATTTTGAAAGCCTCCTGCCCCGCATGGAACAAGCCGATCATCAAGTCCGGATTCTCTTTTTCACGGATGATCTTCATCCATTTGCGTGCAGTCTCCTCCATGTCGTCGAAACGCAGTCCCTTCCACAGGTTCTCCGAGAGCCATGCAGGGATAGCAGGGGTGATCATTCCAAGGATTACGATTTTCACTCCGTCACGTTCCATGACCTTATAAGGAGGAAGATGAGGTTCTCCGGTCGATATATCGATGATATTAGCTCCTAATACGAGAAAGTCACAGGTATTTATCCAGCGGTCGAACACGGCTCGGCCTGTCTCCACATCATGATTACCCATATTTCCGGCATCATATTTCATGTAGTTCATCATTTCCGCGCATAGGTGGGGTGATACTGTATCTATATAATTATAGTAATAGGCAGTCGGTTGCCCCTGCAATATATCGCCGTTGTCGAGTAAAATAAGATTCTCCTTATATTGTTCGCGTTCTTTCTCCACAAAAGCGTATATTCGTGCCAGACTGCCCTGCCAATCCTTACGGGTAATAAAATTATAAGGATAATAATTACCATGTACATCACTTGTCTGTACAATTTTCAGCTTCACTACTTTTTCCTGTGCCGCAATTGAGAGCACGAGGCAAAGAAGCCATACGTAAACACATGCAAATCGTTTCATTCTTTTTCTATTTTAAGCGGATGTGAGAACATGAACCGTGCACCTCCCGTATATTCGGAGTCGATCCATATATCCCCTTTCCATTTATGCACAATCAATTTACAGATAGATAATCCCAAACCTGTTCCCTGGGCATATTCGTTCAGCTTCTCGAAGCGCTCAAATACCAGTTTCTGTTTCTCTTTCGGGATGCCGCACCCTGTATCCGTCACAGAGAATACAGCCATCTCCGTCTCTTCATTCACCGAAAATTCCAGTGTTATCTGCCCTTTCCTGGTGAACTTATCCGCATTAGACATCAGATTGATAATCACCTGCTGCATACGCTGTATGTCTGTCGTCATCCGAAACGACTCATAATCGCTGACAAACAGGAACTGATTGCCGGACTGCCGTGAAACGCTGACAGATGCCACCACCTGCCTGCATAGCTGCACCACGTCACACTCTTCCCAAGTCAACGTGACCCTGTTCGCTTCCAGGCGTGAGAGATCAAGAATATCATTGATCAGGCGAAGCAACAAATCCGAATTTGTCTTGATAATCTGATAATAGGTCTGCTGTTCTTCTTCCGTATTGCCACCCACAGCGAGCACATCCGAGAAACCTACAATGGAGTTTAAAGGCGTACGTATCTCATGGCTCATATTGGCGAGGAAAGCACTTTTCAGACGGTTCGATTCTTCTGCACGGTCCTTAGCCACCCGCAGGTCTTTTTCCGACTTCAGCAGATCGTCCTTCAGACGTTTGGTGCGGAAATAGTAGAAGAGCGAGATGCACAAACCCAGCACAAGGATGAGAAACAGTGCACACGCCGACCAAATCTGATAAGTATATTGCTGATAGAATGATACAGTCTGATTAATAATCTCCACATCAAAAGGAAGGATATCCGGGTCCAGTCCCCACTCCTTCACCTTCCGGCTGTCCAGTACGGCCTTGCTGCCAATCACGGAAAGGTGCTGCTGTTCATCCGCCGGATATTGATCAATCTGTACAGATGCCAATGCCATGTCCTTTCCCAGTTTCCGGTAATCGGGCAGCACTCCGCCGATCGCCCAATACCCCAGACTCACCGATGAGGGAGTAAAAGTCGGAATGGTCGGAGTAACCTCCATCATGGCATAAGTAGCATTCCGCATGAAATAACCTTCGTTCATATCCACACGCCACGTGCCTACCATGATCACCGTATTCTCCGGTAAATGACGCAATTCTTCTACAATCGTATAGATAGTATGCCGCCGGCCGTCCATCAAGATCAGGTCGATTTCGGGAAACTTCTTCATTTCCTTCCGCACCAGTGCCTGCATGGTGACGCCGCCGTAAGTATTGTCCGAAATAAAAGCGATGTGTTCCGTCTTCGGATAAAACACCTTGATCATCCGGACGTTATCTTCTATATTGTACTGATTGATAAATCCCGACTTCAATTCCGGTATATTCATGTGGTCGGTAAAGAGATCGACCGATTCCGGCATCCATGTGTCCAGTCCGGCAACCGTATCCTCGGGCAGTATGACGATGTTACTGCTGACGAGACTACACATCACCGGCACCTTCACCTGTATCGAATCCCGTTGCGACAGATACGCCGCCCATGCTTCCTGTCCCAACAGAATAATCTGCGCCGGATGCTTCTCCCCTTGATATTTAGAAAGAATCTGCGTCATCATACCGCTCCAAAGCGGGGCTTCGGAGAAACTTTTGCAGTTCATGTTTTCAATGATAATATCGCGTTTCCCTCCCAATTTGCTATATTCTTCCATATAGTCGGAGATAGTGACCGAAGTTTGATGAGCGGCGGGATTGTAGGAGCAGATAATCAGGATGGGTTTCTGATCGTTAGAGACAGCAAATAACGCTGTGGCCCGGAAAAGCCATAGTAAACAGATAAACAGGCATCCTATATATCTCATCATACTTGTAAGTTTTGAAGTGTTACTATCTCATTTTAGCTTGCAAATATACTAAAACTTGTCGGCTACAACAGATTTATGTGTATTTTTGTCGCTCATTCATTCACAAAAAAATTGTTTATGGAACTATTTCATCAAATGATTTCCGGATTACTGGGAATTCCGGAAAGACAAATCAGCAGTACCCTCCACTTGTTGGGCGAAGGTGCCACCATCCCTTTCATCAGCCGTTACCGTAAGGAAGCTACCGGCGGACTGAACGAAGTACAGATAGAGAACATCAAGGAGCAACATGACAAGTTGTGCGACATAGCCAGACGGAAGGAAACCATCCTCAGTACCATCAACGAGCAAGGCAAACTCACTCCGGAGCTCGAAAAGCGCATCAACGCCACCTGGAATCCTACGGAACTGGAGGACATCTACCTCCCCTACAAACCCAAACGGAAGACCCGTGCCGAAGCGGCCCGTCAGAAGGGACTGGAACCACTGGCCATGATCATGATGCTGCAAAGGGAGCCTAACCTCACCGCCAAAGCCGCCACCTTCGTCAAAGGCGACGTAAAGGATACGGAAGACGCACTGAAAGGTGCCCGTGACATCATCGCGGAGCAAGTGAATGAGGACGAGCGTGCCCGCAACGCCATACGTAACCAGTTCACCCGTCAGGCGGAAATCACCGCCAAGGTAGTGAAAGGAAAAGAGGAAGAGGCCGCCAAGTACCGGGATTATTTCGACTTCTCCGAATCGCTGAAACGCTGCACTTCCCATCGCCTGCTCGCCATCCGCCGGGCAGAATCCGAAGGGTTGCTGAAAGTATCCATCAGTCCGGATGACGAAGCCTGTCTGGAACGCCTCGACCGCCAGTTCGTACATGGCAATAATGAATGCAGCCATCAGGTAAAGGAAGCCACTGCCGACGCCTACAAACGTCTGCTCAAACCTTCCATCGAAACAGAATTTGCCGCCCAGTCCAAAGAAAAAGCCGACGACGAAGCCATCCGCGTATTTACGGAGAATCTCCGCCAGCTGCTTCTCTCTCCTCCTCTCGGACAGAAACGGGTGCTCGCCATCGACCCCGGATTCCGTACCGGCTGCAAAGTCGTCTGCCTCGATGCGCAAGGCAACTTGCTGCACAATGAGAATATCTACCCGCATCCTCCGGTCAATAAAACCGGTGAAGCGGCCTCCAAACTCCGCAAGATGATAGAAGCCTATGAAATTGAAGCCATCTCCATCGGCAACGGAACAGCCAGCCGCGAAACGGAAGACTTTATCAATCATCAGACCTTCGACCGGCAGATTCCTGTATTCGTGGTCAGCGAGCAGGGCGCTTCCATTTATTCGGCATCCAAGATCGCCCGTGACGAGTTTCCCGATTATGACGTAACGGTACGTGGAGCAGTCTCCATCGGTCGCCGACTGATGGACCCTCTGGCGGAACTGGTAAAGATCGACCCCAAATCTATCGGTGTGGGACAATACCAGCACGATGTAGACCAGACGAAACTGAAGAAAGCCCTTGACCAGACAGTGGAAAACTGCGTGAACCTGGTAGGCGTGAATCTGAATACCGCCAGCAGTCATCTGCTGACATACATATCCGGTCTGGGGCCGCAACTGGCACAAAACATTGTCAACTTCCGTGCCGAGAACGGAGCTTTCTGTTCACGCAAGGAGCTGATGAAAGTCCCCCGCATGGGTGCCAAAGCCTTCGAACAGTGTGCCGGCTTCCTCCGCATTCCCGGAGCAAAGAACCCGTTGGACAACACAGCCGTGCATCCGGAAAGCTACCACATCGTAGAGCAAATGGCAAAGGACTTGAAATGTAGCGTAGACGAACTGATCGCGAATAAGGAACTCCGCCAAAAAATCAAGATATCGGACTACATCACACCGACTGTGGGCCTGCCTACCCTGCAAGACATCATGCAGGAACTCGACAAGCCGGGTCGCGACCCGCGTAAAGCGATCAAGGTATTTGAATTTGACAAGAACGTGCGCACCATCGCAGACTTGCGCGAAGGCATGATTCTGCCGGGCATCGTAGGCAATATTACCAATTTCGGAGCTTTCGTCGATATAGGCATCAAGGAGAACGGGCTTGTACACCTCTCCCAACTGGCCGAACGATACATCTCCGATCCTACGGAAATCGTGTCCATCCACCAGCATGTCATGGTCAGAGTGATGAACGTGGATACCGACCGGAAACGGATTCAGCTTAGCATGATCGGGGTACAGCAAGACTGATCGCCTCCCGTTTTTCTCCCCACCAAACAATTAAAATCGTAAAGATAATCATCAGTACTGTACAAATGAGCGAGCCTTCAAACCCGAAGGCTCCGCCATTCAGTACGTTCTCTTCGGGCAGATGCAGCGTCAGCAGGGATGTCCCAAAGTCATTTCCACTTACCTGATAGCCCAGTATCGGGCCCTGAATCCAGTTCCAGAAAAGATGAAGGGAAATAGGGAAACAAAGATTGCGCGTATATAAATAGGAAGCGCCGATAAACATACCTGCAAGTAACAGATTCAGCATAGGCAGGAAGGCAAGGTTCGGATTGAAGAGGTGCAGCAATGCGAACAGCAGTGCGGAGACAAAAAGAGACAGGAATTTATTCATCCGGGTATGCAGCAGACGGCCGAGTATATAGCCACGCATCATGATTTCTTCGGCCAGAGCCACCAGCAGGCAGAACACAAAGGTAGCAAGCAGATTCAGAGGATCGAATTGAAAGCCAGTTACTTCCACCTCACCCAAAGCCAAAGACAGTCCGAAGCCGATCAAGTAGAGAAGGATGGCTGCCAGCAGTCCGTACCACAATCCCCGTGCATGACCTTTCAGTGTCAGTCCCAGGTCAGAGAAAGGGCGGCGCTCAAAATAGAGCAGAATCACTGCCGAAGTCAGCACAGCCAGCAGCATACCGGCTTCCGCCACCATATGCCCCAACAATCCGGGGTGCCTTGCCTCATCACCAAGAATCAGAGATAAAACTCCGAAGCCTATCGTACTATACAATCCAAAGGTGACGAAAAGCCCCAGTGCAAACAACAGGATGCACGCCCATACGGGAAGTCTCTTCGGTTCTTTCTTTTCTCTGATTTCTTCTGTCTCCATTTTTACTTTTTGTTAATCACGCTACAAAATTAGATATAAAACATAAAAAAACATCGTGTCTTACCTATTTTTCCTATATTTGTCTGAACAAATCTGCATAATTATGAAAATAAGACAACTACTGATAAGTTTTTTATTGGCTGCCAGTACTTTGGGAGCAACCGCACAAGTAAGCAAAACGTATTATGTCAGCAAGCCCGGCACATTGATCTCGATGATGACGGAAGAAGAAGCCAACAGCATCACCCACCTGACACTGACAGGAAAACTGAACGCAGAAGACTTCAGACATCTCCGCGACGAGTTTCCCAGCCTGAAAGTGCTTGATATCTCCAATGCCGAAATCAAGATGTACAGCGGAAAAGCCGGCACATATCCTAACGGAAAGTTCTACATCTATATGGCCAATTTCATCCCTGCCTACGCTTTCTCGAATGTGGTGAACGGAGTGACCAAAGGTAAACAGACGCTGGAGAAAGTGATCCTTTCCGAAAAGATAAAGAATATCGAAGATGCAGCCTTCAAAGGATGTGACAACTTGAAAATCTGTCAGATACGCAAGAAGACAGCTCCTAACCTGCTGCCGGAAGCTCTGGCGGACAGTGTGACCGCCATCTTCATCCCGCTGGGCAGCAGTGATGCCTACCGTTTTAAGAACAGATGGGAGCACTTTGCATTTATAGAAGGTGAACCGCTGGAAACCACCATACAGGTAGGCGCAATGGGCAAACTGGAAGACGAGATTATGAAAGCTGGTCTGCAACCCAGGGACATCAACTTCCTGACCATCGAAGGGAAACTGGATAACGCCGACTTCAAACTAATCCGCGACTATATGCCGAATCTCGTATCTCTGGATATTTCTAAAACAAATGCGACGACTATCCCCGACTTCACTTTCGCACAAAAGAAGTATCTCCTGAAGATCAAACTGCCACATAACCTCAAGACCATCGGTCAACGGGTATTCAGCAACTGCGGACGGCTTGCCGGAACACTTGAGCTGCCTGCGAGCGTGACGGCTATCGAGTTCGGAGCGTTCATGGGATGCGATAATCTGCGCTATGTGCTTGCTACAGGTGATAAGATTACAACGCTGGGCGATGAACTCTTCGGAAACGGGGTGCCGAGCAAGTTGATTTATAAGAAATAAAAAAAGTATAATCCACATTGGACATTGATTTATGCTATGTAGAAGATACGAGGATAGATCGAAAATAAATTAGCTATTAGCATATTTCGATTAGCTATTAGCTAATTTGTTTTTGCTAATAGCTAATTTCGATTTGCTCATAGCGTATTTGAAAGAAAAGAATGACAAAACCGATCAATTATTTCACTTCGTCATTGGCATAGAGAGAAAAAGCTTCTCGTTTGTCACAACTTTCTTTTATTTCATAATTTCTCCCGATTTTCACAACTCTTTTTTCTTATGACAATCAAGGAAAAGTCACGAATTTCCTTCCTTTCAAAGTCCAATAAAGTCCAGAAAGTCCATATTAGATTTTTAGAATACACAATCTGCGATATAACTTACTATATTTCAAGCATTAACACCTTAATTTATTAAATAATAAACAGCGCTTCTAGAGAAGTTTAATTCCTCTCCCGCAACACATGAATCTTTAGCCCCAAAAACTGTCTAAGCTTCTCCGAAAGATGCGAGATATGTCAGACGATTGCACGTTTTCGTGTCTTCGACAAAGCTTCTCACGCAGGTGTTGACCATTTTATTATGTTCAACGTAATATAGTAAAATGGCGAACGCTACTTCGATATACGTGCGACTGATATTGTCAAGAATAAATAAGAAGACTGTTCAACATCTTCCGGTTCGTCCGGCAACACACGTAACAATAAATAACAACAACTATTCATCCTATTCACGTTATTTTCTTATGATGGAGACACATTTTGAAGATGGTGGGAATCAGATTGCAGGTTTAGTCCGGGAAAATTTAAATATGCCCGCCAAGTCCTTCTCTGCTCATTTCTTCCTCGTTTTTAATCCAATTTCCGTTTTCTGAAAATCCTATAGTGGACTTTTGAACTTTACTGGACTTTGCTGGAGGAATTTTGGAACTTTCGATCTCTCCCTCAGCAACACATCTAAATAAACTTTATTTTACAAACAGTACAATACAAGTTTATATACTTCAATATACAAAAGGAAAGGGAAAAGCAATGTGACGACAGTCAACAAGCATTTCCCTTTATTTAACAGTAAGGTACTATTTATACTACCTTCTATACATTATTCAGTGTATCCGGCTGATACAACACGCTATTTATCACCGTACATCTTCGCCCTCAACTCCTTGATATGGTCCGAAGTGATATATTCGTCATATTCCATCATCTTGTCGATGATACCGTTCGGAGTCAGTTCGATAATGCGGTTGGCAACCGTCTGAATAAATTCGTGGTCATGCGAAGAGAAGAGGATATTTCCTTTGTATGTCTTCAGGTTGTTGTTGAAAGCCTGAATAGATTCCAGGTCCAAGTGATTGGTCGGAGTATCCAGAATCAGACAGTTCGCATTGCGGAGCTGCATACGTGCAATCATACAACGCATCTTTTCACCTCCGGAAAGTACGCTGACTTTCTTCAGTACCTCTTCGCCGGAGAACAGCATACGTCCGAGGAAGCCCTTCATGTACACTTCGTTACCTTCGCCGAACTGGCTCAGCCAGTCCACCAGGTTAAGGTCAGTGTTGAAGAAGTCCGTATTGTCCAGAGGCAGGTAAGCCGTTGTGATGGTTACTCCCCAGTTGAACTGTCCGGCATCCGGCTTCATGTTTCCGTTGATGATTTCGAAGAAAGCGGTCATCGCACGCGGGTTGCGTGAAAGGAATACCACTTTGTCGCCCTTTTCGATGTTGAAGTTCACGTCACTGAACAGCACTACGCCTTCTTCCGTCTTCTTGCTCAGTCCGGAAACTTCGAGGATCTGGTTGCCCGGCTCGCGTTCGGGAGTGAAGATGATGCCCGGATACTTGCGTGAAGAAGGTTTGATTTCTTCTACATTCAGTTTTTCCAGCATCTTCTTGCGGCTTGTGGTCTGCTTGCTCTTCGCTACGTTGGCACTGAAACGGCGGATAAATTCTTCCAGTTCTTTCTTCTTCTCCTCAGCCTTCGCCTTCTGGTTCTGCTGCTGACGGAGCGCCAGCTGACTAGATTCGTACCAGAAACTGTAGTTTCCGGCAAACATATTGATCTTTCCGTAGTCGATGTCTACGGTGTGCGTACATACGGAGTCGAGGAAGTGACGGTCGTGGCTTACCACCAGCACGGTGTGCTCGAAGTTGGAAAGATATTCTTCCAGCCAGGTCACTGTTTCCATATCGAGGTCATTGGTAGGTTCGTCCAGAAGGAGGTTGTCGGGGTTGCCGTACAATGCTTGCGCAAGCATCACACGCACCTTTTCCTTACCGCTCAGCTCACCCATCAATGTATAATGCTTGTCTTCCTTGATGCCCAGACCGCTCAACAGCATGGCTGCGTCACTCTCCGCATTCCATCCGTCCAGCTCGGCAAATTTCTCTTCCAGTTCGGATACTTTCAGTCCGTCTTCGTCCGTGAAGTCTTCCTTGGCGTACAATACTTCACGCTGCTTCATAATGTCCCACAACACGGTGTGCCCCATCATTACGGTGTCCATTACCGTATAAGCATCCCATTTAAAGTGGTCCTGGCTCAACACCGACAGGCGTTCGCCCGG
Source organism: Bacteroides sp. AM23-12 (assembly GCF_003434395.1). Classification (NCBI taxonomy): domain Bacteria; kingdom Pseudomonadati; phylum Bacteroidota; class Bacteroidia; order Bacteroidales; family Bacteroidaceae; genus Bacteroides; species Bacteroides sp. AM23-12. The sequence continues at coordinate 1,325 of NZ_QTLF01000045.1, read as the reverse complement.
TCCCAGGGCAATCGTACCGGTCGTCGGGTCCAGATCTCCGTAGATTGTACGAAGGAAGGTGGATTTTCCCGCACCGTTCGCGCCGATAATACCATAGCAGTTGCCACTTGTAAATTTCAGGTTCACGTCATTAAACAAGACTCTTTTACCAAACTGCACCGAAACGTTTGAAACTGTAATCATTTTCTATTATTTACTATTTTACCAGTTACTATATTATTATTTGAGCGTGCAAAGGTAGACATTTAAAATGAATTATGAGCTATCCGGAATGTGTCAATCTGGCATAAATGTATTACCTTTGCCACGTTTTTTGGCAAAACGGTCAGATTGGCAAAGTTTTTGCTTGGGAAATTGATATTATGAATAAAAAATAAAAATAAGATATGGATCCAAAAGAAAAAGAAAAGATGGCTGAAGAGCTGAATGTGGAAGAAACAAAGGATACGGCGGAAGAACAACCGCAAAACGATCAGGCAGAAGAGGCCGCTCCCCTGACTCATGAGGAGCAGCTCGAAAAGGAGCTGGAAGATGCTCAGGCTGTCATCGAGGAGCAAAAGGACAAATATCTGCGCTTGTCCGCCGAGTTTGACAATTACCGCAAACGTACCATGAAGGAGAAGGCGGAACTGATTCTGAATGGTGGCGAAAAGAGCATCAGCAGCATTCTGCCGGTGATCGACGACTTTGAACGTGCCATCAAAACGATGGAAACTGCCAAAGACGTAAAAGCCGTGAAGGAAGGTGTCGAATTGATTTATAATAAGTTCATGGCTGTCATGGCACAGAATGGTGTGAAGGTCATCGAAACGAAAGACCAGCCGCTGGATACCGATTATCACGAAGCCATTGCCGTCATCCCTGCCCCGTCGGAAGAGCAGAAAGGTAAGATTCTGGACTGCGTACAGACGGGATATACGCTGAATGACAAGGTGATTCGTCACGCGAAAGTAGTAGTTGGGGAGTAAATACAAAAGTTAGTTTAGTTAAGAAGCATGGCAGAAAAAAGAGACTATTATGAAGTGCTGGAGGTGACAAAAACCGCCACAGTAGAAGAGATTAAAAAAGCCTACCGCAAAAAAGCGATCCAATATCACCCCGACAAAAATCCGGGTGACAAGGAAGCGGAAGAGAAATTCAAGGAGGCTGCCGAAGCGTATGACGTGTTGAGCAATCCGGACAAGCGTTCGCGTTACGACCAGTTCGGTCATGCGGGAGTAAGCGGTGCGGCGGGCAACGGAGGTCCGTTCGGTGGTTTCGGTGGCGAAGGAATGTCTATGGATGATATCTTCTCCATGTTCGGTGACATCTTCGGAGGTCGCGGC
>NZ_QTLF01000044.1:0-26615 GCF_003434395.1 Bacteroides sp. AM23-12 | reverse complement strand
CCCGTTTTAAGAAATTTTCTTCTTGAAAAGTCTGACATGGTTTTATTTTTAAGAGTTAATAATTGATTTCAGTTTCTTGTTTTATTGAATGTTCGTTATGGTTTTCGGAGTAATCCGTATCCATTTTTCATATTTCTTCTTCTTTCCCATATTTGCTCAAGTGTTTTCAATTCACCGATGGCAGGAAGGTCATGCGTGCGGGCATCGTGCAAAAAGGTCCATGCATATTCCGATGCGATGGCTGAATCACGTATGAGCGGTAGTTTGGGATTTCTGATTCCGGTCTCTATGGAGTCGGCGAATAAGTCGCACAGCACATCGATGTTTTTTCCACCGAACGGCTTCTCTATATGATGGGTCTGTGTCACTCCACGCAGATCGACGACAGCTGTCTTGAAGTCATGTGTCATTCGGGCGATACCTTTGGTACCGATGATATCCACGTATGAGTTATGAGTCTGATCTTTGGATAATTGTCCGTACACAAACCCCTGAGTGATATCAAAAACAACACCGTTCTGGAATGTCCCGTGACACTGTACCCACCAAGGGTCTTTATAACTCCACATATTGACGCCCTGTGCATGCCATGTCTTGTATTCGCATCCGGCATACCAGCGTGCAATGTCTACATAATGCATTCCGCAGTCATGGAAGGCGGGGCCTTCATATTCGTGACCTTCGCCCGGTGCGAGACCCGGAGTCATGTGGCAGATTCGCAGAATGGCAAGTTCGCCGATCTCGCCCTGATTGATAAACTGTTTGATAGCCTGATGATACCAGGCGTTGCGGAGATACAAATTGACGGTTGAAAAACAACTGGCTTTCTCCGTGATGTCCACTACTTTCCATTCTTTGTCTATGGTGTCTGATACCGGTTTCTCGGAGATGATATGTTTCCCGTATTTGATAGCCTTTTCAATCCGGTCAAGCCTTGAGTCTGCCAACGCGAAGAGTCCCACTACCTGCACACTTTCATCATCGAACATTTCCTGTTCGTTTTCGAGTATTTTCGATTCGGGAGATAATTGCTTTGCCAATTCGCGGCAGTCGGGATTAATGTCGCAAATGTATGCGACTTCCCATCTTCCGCTTTTCTGCATTTCTTTCAAATAAAATCGTCCCATTCGACCGAATCCAATAAGACCAACTTTAATTTTCATCGTATATCTTTTTTAGTTTCTTTATCCCATTATATACTTTGCCTTGTGAGGCATCAGCTTATATAGTAGTGCGGTGAATGCCCAGCTGCAAAGGAAAATACAAACTGCCATCAACGGAACCTGCAACGGAATTGGAATTTCCGAAGGACCTATCAGCAGAAAGAACGGACCTACTACAAAGTAGTGTACCATATAAATTCCAAAACCGCATTTGGTCATGTTGGCTAATGCTTTGACGATGACAGGTGTATTGATTACTACTTTCTGCAACATCAGGAACATGGCTAAAGTCATCAGCAACACGTTCGGACTACAGAATGTGAAGTAAAGTTCCATCTCAGTCTCCGTAGCATTCGGGTTGGCGGCAGTTGTGCTGAACCCTGTGTACGTCACATAATATCCAATGGCAAACATCACGGCACAAATGAGGAATGTCTTCCAAACACTCCAATCATTAGTAAGACGATCATCTTTTGGCGAACCACTAAAAGGCCAGAAAATTTTTAGTGCATTTCCGTTGCCGCCTTCTTTCAGATAATGTCCCAACAGCAGGTAGCCGTTGAATCCGGCAAAGTAGTAGAACATACTGAACTCGTTCCACGTGTCAGTGCCGAATACATAGCCGCTCCGGTCGAAAAGCATATTGGCTACATATTCGCGGATATACGGGATAAACAGGGAAACAATCCAGATGAAAAGGAATATTTGTTTGGTTTTATTGCTTGCCCGCTCTACCCATGCAGAGAAGAAAGGCATATAAAGATACAATCCGATGAGCAGATAGATATACCACATATGGTTTTCCTTATGGCTGAAGTTGAACGGTATCATGGCCACATCTTTCAGAGAATCGATGAGGCTTTGCGACTCATGTCCCTGAGTATAGCAGAAGAAGTCGCCGATGATTTCTTTGGGCAGCCCCAGCAGCCCCGTGAACCAGGGGAACATACTATAAAGTACCGACCAGATGAGGAACGGGAAAAGTACGCGGAAGATGCGCTTCTTATAAAAAGTGCCTAAAGGCTGTTGCCTGACCGGTAGCAGCAGTAATCCGGTCATCATTACGAATAAGGGAACCGAAGGGCGGAGAAGCGAACCGTAGATGGCTGCCCAATGTGTGTACTCGGGAATAACGCGCATCGTAGGAGAAATGTAAAAAGGGTCAATGCAATGTACGCCGATTACCATTAGCATGGCGACGCAACGGACAACATCCAGCCAGACCATCCGGTTGTCCGCAATAGAGTTTTGAGTCATGATATTTTGTTTTTAAGTTATGTAGGCAAAGTTAGCGAACTGTGGAAGCAACCATCATTAAAAACTGATCATTTTAGAACAATCTCTGACCATTTCAAGTATAAATGCTTATTTTTGCATGTGGTAATGTCTTTTTATACAGAAAACTTATGCTGAAAATATTAGTAACGTATGCCGTTCAAGGCGAATTTGTAGAGATAAAGTGGCCCGATGTAGAGCCTTATTACATCCGTACGGGGATCGGAAAAGTGAAGTCCGCCTTTCATCTGGCAGAAGCGATCCGCCAGGTGCAGCCCGATCTCGTTTTGAATCTCGGAAGTGCAGGAACAGTCAATCATCAGGTAGGGGATATCTTTGTCTGCCGCAAATTTATAGACCGCGATATGCAGAAACTAGCCGGACTAGGTTTGGAATGCGAAATAGATTCTTCCGCTTTGCTTGAAACAAAAGGCTTCTGCAAGCATTGGACGGAAGAGGGAATCTGTAATACGGGAGATGGTTTCCTGACGGAGCTGACTCACGTAAGCGGAGATGTCGTCGACATGGAGGCGTATGCGCAAGCCTTCGTCTGCCGTTCCAAAGAGATTCCTTTTGTTTCTGTGAAGTACGTGACCGACATTATCGGACAAAACTCCGTGAAACATTGGGAGGACAAACTTGCCGACGCCCGTCAGGGACTTTCGAACTATTTCAATGTCTTGAAAGAAAGAATATGATAGGTGACTCCTGCCGCTATCAGTCCCAGAAGGATTTTCACCCATAGAAGTGGAATCAGGAAGAAGATGCAATAGAGCATCGTTCCCCACATCAGCACAAGGGAGATAATCTTGGCGCGGAGCGGTATTGCCTTGTTTTCCCGGAAATTGCGGATATATGGACCGAAGTGCCGGTGATTCAGCAACCAGTTATATAATCGTGGCGACCCTTTGAAATAAAGCGCGGCGGTCAGTAACAGAAAAGGGGTAGTGGGCAGTAACGGCAGAAAGATGCCGAGAATGCCGAGTCCGAGAGATATGCTTCCTAAAACAATATAAAGAGTTTTCATTCGGCAAAGATAGTGTAAAAACAGGAAAAAATAATCGGGTTTGCTGGATGAAAGCTCTTTTTATATTACCTTTGTCCTTGCATCGAGGTGACATTAGATGCATGTAACTATAATAAATACATACAGCCATGTTTACAGTAATCAAACGCATGGAGATATCAGCTTCTCACAAACTGGTACTCCCGTATCGCAGTAAATGCGCCAGTCTACACGGTCACAACTGGATTATCACTGTCTATTGCCGTTCCTCACGGCTCAACTCCGAAGGAATGGTGGTGGATTTTACCCGAATCAAAGAAGTGGTCACGGAGAAACTGGACCATCAGAATCTGAATGAAGTACTTCCATTTAATCCGACAGCAGAAAACATTGCCCGATGGGTTTGCAAGCAGATTCCGCAATGTTATAAAGTAGAAGTGCAGGAGTCCGAAGGAAACATTGTCATCTACGAGAAAGATGCTGCGGCAAACGAGAAAACTCCGGCAGCAGGAGAGACAGAATAGACAATAGAAATTTAAGAACAACTCAAATGATGAGAAAGATTAATGAAATCTTTTACAGTCTACAGGGTGAAGGCTATCACACAGGTACTCCGGCAGTCTTCATCCGTTTCTCCGGATGCAACCTGAAATGCAGCTTTTGCGACACACAACACGAAGCAGGCACCTTGATGACTGACGACGAAATCATAGCCGAAGTCAGCAAATATCCCGCCGTTACCGTTATCCTCACAGGGGGAGAACCTTCGCTCTGGATAGACGACGCACTGATCGACCGTCTGCACGAAGCGGGTAAATATGTTTGTATCGAAACCAACGGCACACGACCGCTGCCGGAGTCCGTCGACTGGGTGACCTGTTCGCCCAAGCAGGGTGTCAAATTAGGGATTACCCGGATGGATGAAGTGAAAGTTGTCTACGAAGGGCAAGATATAAGTATTTATGAACTGCTTCCCGCTGAACATTTTTTCCTCCAGCCTTGTTCTTGTAATAACACTGCTTTGACAGTGGACTGTGTAATGCGACATCCTAAATGGAGACTAAGCCTGCAAACGCACAAACTAATCGACATCCGGTAAGCAGATAAAACGGATGTAGTAGCAGAGGATGCATCTAAATTTTACGTAATATAATTATGAAAGTAGGTTTATTTATTCCTTGTTATATCAATGCTATTTATCCCAATGTGGGGGTAGCGTCGTATAAACTATTGAAAAGTTTAGGAGTAGATGTCGATTATCCGTTGGATCAGACCTGTTGCGGACAACCGATGGCGAATGCCGGTTTTGAAGATGAATCGATGAAGCTGGCGCTCCGTTTTGACGATCTGTTCCGGGAGTACGATTACATTGTCGGCCCTTCCGCCAGTTGTGTGGCATTTGTGAAAGAGAATCATCCCGGTATCCTTGAAAAAGAAGGGCATGTCTGTCGGAGTGCGGGGAAGATTTATGATATCTGCGAGTTTATCCATGATGTGCTTAAACCGACGAAGATACCCGCACGCTTCCCGCATAAAGTCAGCATCCACAACAGTTGCCACGGTGTGCGTGAACTCTTGATTTCCGCTCCCAGCGAGTTAAATATCCCTTATTACAATAAATTGCGCGATCTGCTCGATATGGTCGAAGGCATCGAAGTTTTCGAGCCCAGCCATATAGACGAATGTTGTGGGTTTGGCGGTATGTTTGCCGTAGAAGAGCAGGCGGTATCCGTTTGCATGGGGCGTGATAAGGTGAAAGACCACATGGCTACCGGAGCCGAATACATTGTCGGAGCGGACAGTTCCTGCCTGATGCACATGCAAGGTGTGATCAAACGGGAGCATCTGCCGATTCAAATTATCCATATTGTAGAAATATTAGCGTCGCAATCATGAGTACCAAACATTCAAAGGCTGCCGAAAAGTTCTTGCAGGACAGCAAGATGGCAGCATGGCATAACGAAACCCTTTGGATGGTCCGAGCCAAAAGGGACAAGATGAGCAAGGAAGTTCCCGAATGGGAAGAGCTTCGCAACAAGGCCTGTGAACTGAAACTGTATTCCAACAGCCACCTCGAAGAGCTCTTGCAAGAGTTTGAAAAGAACGCGACTGCCAACGGAGCGATTGTGCACTGGGCAAAAGATGCGGACGAATATTGTGCCATTGTGTACGAAATACTGAATGAGCATAATGTACATCATTTCATCAAGAGCAAGTCGATGCTTGCCGAAGAGTGCGGGTTGAATCCCTTCTTGATGGAACGCGGAATAGACGTGGTAGAGTCCGACTTGGGTGAACGTATTCTGCAATTGATGCATCTCGAACCTAGCCATATCGTTCTTCCTGCTATCCACATCAAACGGGAACAAGTGGGAGAACTGTTTGAAAAGGAAATGGAGACGGAAAAAGGAAACTTCGACCCGACCTACCTTACTCATGCCGCACGCAAGAACCTGCGTCATCTCTTTCTGAATGCGGAAGCCGCCATGACGGGCGCCAACTTTGCCGTAGCCTCTACCGGAGACATTGTAGTCTGCACCAATGAAGGGAATGCCGATATGGGTACTTCTTATCCCAAACTGAATATAGCCGCTTTCGGCATGGAGAAGATCGTGCCGGATCTGGATGCGCTGGGTGTGTTCACCCGTCTGCTGGCACGTTCGGCAACCGGACAGCCGGTGACTACCTATACCTCTCATTACCGCCGTCCTCGTGAAGGTGGCGAATATCATATTATTATTGTGGATAACGGCCGGAGTACCCTGCTCTCCAAGCCCGACCATATCAAGACATTAAACTGTATCCGTTGTGGTGCCTGCATGAATACCTGTCCGGTCTATCGCCGGAGTGGAGGATACTCCTACACTTACTTTATACCCGGCCCTATCGGTATCAATCTGGGGATGGCTCATGATCCGGAGAAGTATTATGATAATCTTTCCGCCTGCTCTTTGTGTATGTCCTGTTCCGATGTCTGTCCGGTAAAAGTGGATTTGGCAGAACAGATTTACAAGTGGCGTCAGGATTTGGACGGATTGGGAAAGGCGAATACCGGAAAGAAGATAATGTCCGGTGGCATGAAGTTCCTGATGGAACGTCCTGCATTGTTCAATGCGGCTCTGTGGGCGGCTCCGATGGTGAACAGTCTGCCACGCTTTATGAAATACAATGACTTTGACGATTGGGGCAAAGGACGCGAACTGCCGGAATTTGCCAAAGAGTCATTCAACGAAATGTGGAAGAAAAATGAGGTACAGGGAAAGGAGGAATCAAAATGAGCAGCAGAGAAGAAATATTGGCGAGTATCCGCAAGCATACGCAGACACGCTACGAAAAGCCGGATATAGCGGATATGAAACGTTTGACGTATCCGGACAAAATAGAGCAATTTTGCGCTATCAGCCGGGCGGTAGGTGGTACGGCAGTGGTATTGGGCGAAGGCGAAGATGTGAATGCCGTCATTCGCCGGACGTATCCGGATGCGATGCGCATTGCTTCCGTATTGCCGGATATATCTTGCGCAACTTTCAATCCGGATATGGTGGACGACCCGAAAGAACTGGACGGAACCGAGGTAGCCGTTATTCGGGGAGAGATCGGAGTAGCGGAGAACGGCGCTGTCTGGATACCGCAAACCGTGAAGTACAAAGCGATTTATTTTATTTCGGAGAAACTGGTGATTCTGATCGACCGGAATAAAATTGTGGATACCATGTACGACGCTTATCGCAAACTGGACGGACAGGAATATCAGTTCGGGACCTTTATTTCCGGCCCGTCAAAGACGGCGGACATCGAACAGGCATTGGTCATGGGAGCGCATGGAGCACGGGAAGTTTTGGTCATATTGACGTAACTCCGCTTTATTATTCTAAAATAAATTTGGATTTAAAACAATAGAAGCTTAGTTTTGTTAGGACAAAGAAAAATGGAGCTTCTGTATAAGATAAACAAAGGCTCTGTTGATAGGAAACAGAGCCTTTGTTGTTGATATATAGAGCCTCTGTTTTCTGTTTCATCGATGGAAAGAACTATAATCGTCTAAATAATAAAAACAGTATGTATGCAAATAAAGTAAAGAAGATAGCTGCCGTTCATGACCTTTCGGGGATGGGACGTGTTTCTCTGACAGTCGTTATTCCTATCTTATCCTCTATGGGTTTTCAGGTTTGTCCGCTTCCTACGGCGGTATTGTCCAACCATACGCAGTATCCCGGCTTCTCCTTTCTGGACCTGACGGATGAAATGCCGAAGATCATAGCCGAATGGAAGAAGCTGGAAGTTCAGTTTGACGCTATTTATACCGGTTATCTGGGTTCCCCGCGGCAGATTCAGATTGTTTCCAATTTCATCAAGGATTTCCGTCAGCCGGATAGTCTGATAGTAGCCGATCCGGTGCTGGGTGATAACGGCCGGCTTTATACCAACTTTGATATGGAGATGGTGAAAGAAATGCGTCATCTGATAACCAAAGCGGATGTGATCACACCGAATCTGACAGAACTGTTTTATTTGCTGGACGAACCGTATAAAGCGGATAGTACGGATGAGGAACTGAAAGAATATCTCCGTCTCCTGTCCGACAAAGGTCCGCAGGTGGTTATTATCACCAGTGTTCCGGTGCACGATGAGCCTCATAAGACTTCCGTATATGCCTATAATCGTCAGGGAAACCGCTACTGGAAAGTGACTTGCCCTTATCTGCCTGCCCACTATCCGGGCACAGGGGATACATTCACAAGTGTGATCACCGGCTCCTTGATGCAGGGAGACAGTCTTCCGATGGCGTTGGACCGTGCTACCCAGTTTATTCTGCAAGGAATTCGGGCAACTTTCGGCTATGAGTATGACAACCGGGAAGGTATTCTGCTGGAAAAAGTGCTTCATAATCTGGATATGCCGATACAAATGGCAAGCTATGAGTTGATATAATTAATATTTATAAACTTTTGTACTTCAGATATTTCTACTATTTTTACTGCCTAATTAGTAATCATGAATAAACATATCTGATGACTCAAACACTTAAAACGACTGAACGGCTCGGAGTAGTAGATGCTCTGCGCGGATTTGCCCTGCTGGCTATTGTATTGTTGCACAACCTTGAACACTATAATCTGTTTTTACCGCTGGATTATACGTTGCCGGCATGGTTGCAGACCATAGATAAGTATGCGTGGGATACCATGTTCTTCCTGTTTGCAGGGAAGGCATATGCTACGTTCTCTTTGTTGTTCGGATTTAGTTTCTATATCCAGTTTCATAATGCGGAAAAGCGCGGAACAGATTTCCGTGGACGATTTGCGTGGCGGATGTGCCTGCTTTTCCTGTTTGCACAGTTACATGCCTTGTTCTACAACGGGGATATTCTTTTGCTTTATGCAGTAGTCGGCTTTGCCTTGATTCCTGTTTGCAAGCTCAAAGATAAGACGGTCTTTTGGATTGCTGCCATCTTACTTTTGCAACCTTACGAATGGGGGCGTGCCATCTATGCAATGATCAATCCGGAGTATGTACCGTCAACAGGGCATTTTATTCCTTATTATAAACTTGCTCAGGAAGTGACATCCAATGGCAGTTTCTTTGAAGTACTCCGTTCTAATATCACTGACGGGCAGATGTATAGCAATATTTGGCAAGTAGAAAACGGTCGCCTGTTCCAGACGGCAGCTTTATTCATGTTAGGAATGCTTTTAGGACGCCGGAAGTATTTTATGAAAAGCGAAGAGTCCCTGCGTTTTTGGAAGAAGATGCTGACAGGTGCCATCCTTGCATTTATCCCTCTCTATTGCTTGAAAACCTTTGTACCTCAGTTGATTACAAACCTATCTATAATGGTCCCGTATAAGATTGCTGTTCCGTCTTATGCCAACTTTGCTTTTATGGTCATTCTTGTTTCTGTCTTTACCTTGCTTTGGTTTAAGAAGGACACAGGATATAACTGGCAAAGTCTGCTGATTCCTTACGGCCGCATGAGTCTGACAAACTATATTTCTCAGTCAATCATGGGAGTAACTATCTATTACGGATTCGGACTGTCAATGTACAAGTATGCAGGAGCAACGGGAAGCCTGCTGATTGCATTGCTTATCTTCACTATTCAGTTGATATTCAGCCGCTGGTGGCTTGCCCGTCATAAGCAAGGACCGTTGGAATTCCTGTGGCGTAAAGGAACTTGGATTTAGACTCTTATAACGACTGACAGGCGCTTATTATTCTCAAACCATTCTCATCGCAATGAGAAAAAATTCTCACCACAGTGAGAAAAAATACTCATTGCAATGAGAAAATATTCTCAAGCCTATGAGAATTAATTCTCACTGTGGTGAGAACTTTTTCTTATTAAAGTGAGTATAATTCTTGTTGTATTCATCATTTATAAGAAAGCTAATTCATAAAAAGTCAGCTCTTATAAGAACTCTGCCGGCCACATTACTTGTGGAATTTCACTGTGATTTCTGCCGATTGGTTTCCGTAAGTCCAGTCCGGACCTTCTTGAATTAGGCGTATGGCCTCCTTATCCAGAGACTTGCAAAGACTTTCCTTGACTTTAATGTCGAAGGGACGCCCTTCTTTGTTAACAAAGAAAGTCAAGGTAACCTTGCCTTTGACTTCTGCGCAAGCGTCGTCCGCAGGGTATGCCAGATTCTTTTTCAGATACTTTTTATATTGCTTCATTCCTGTTACGGGTTCCGGAACGACAGGACCCTGTAAACTATCGGCCTTTTGGGAGATAACAGCGTCTTTTAATGTATCTGATTTCTGTAATGCACCCGAAGCTTTTTTCAAATCTTTGATGGATACGGCAGAAATGGCTCCTGTCACAGCTACCTTTTTCTGTGCGCCATATCCTGTTACTACGACTTCATCCAGTGTTGTTTTATTTTCACTCATGGCTATCAGCATAGTCTTACTGGTGTCTGCCGGTATACTAACCGGATTATAGCCAATATAATGTGCAGTTAATATTTCATTACCTTCCTTTTTGGGCAAGGAGAATTCTCCGTTGATATCCGTTATCGCTCCATAAGTTGCTCCTTTATAAGTGACGTTAGCTCCGATGAGTGGTTCTCCTTTGTCGTCCGTCACTTTCCCTTTGATCATGTTGTTCATTTGGGTGGTCAATTGAGCTGCTTTCATCTTTTTCCTGTTGGCATCCAGGAAAGAAGTATCTGTAACCGTTGTGATAGCCGCTTCTTCCAGCTCTTCTGCCGGAGCAACCATTTCTTCCATTATCGGAGTTCCGGCAGGCGTTGCTTGGGGAGTCGCTGCTTTAGAAGCCACTGCTTTAGGAACCGTTGCGGAAGGAGCCCCCGAAGGTGTACTTTGGGATGGAGAATCCTGCCTTGTCTTGGCGATTATATCTTTTCCGACCGTTTCCTTTGTGGCAGAAGGGCGACCGGAATCCGGTTCCATCTTTGGAGCGGATAGGGAAGTATCTTCTTTGTGAGCAGGAACAGTTGCCGTGGCAGAGGGCTGCTCTTTAGCTATAAACACATCCTCTCCAACGTTCTGTTTCAGAAACAGGAAGTAACTGCTGATTCCGATTCCTATAATCAGACAGGCGGCAATGCTCCAGGTGACGGCATACGTATTTCTTTTCTTTGCCGAATGGGCGTTTACCTTCATCCGCAATTTATTAATCTGTTCTTCGTGGTCCCCTTCTACTTGGTGGTACCCATCCATTGCGTCAGCCAGAAAAGGGTCTTTCATCGACTCTTTTTCCAGTCGATGCGCCTCTTTTCCTTTGCGGAGTCCTCGTATGTAGTCCAATAGTTTCATAGGGCTTGTTTCTTAATACAAATTTTCAAGTTTCGCTTTCCGTTCTGGATATAGCTTTTCACGTTATTCAAGGTAAATCCGGTTTGTTCGACAATATCCGCATACGACATTTCTTCCAGGAAGAAACGTGTAATGCTGGTCCTTTGTTCTTCGGGCAGCTTTTCCAGACAGTGGTGCAATGCTTTCAGCTGCTCTTCCGAACTTTCCTCTTCACTTAATAGATGCAGAAATTCGTCGGATTCCATAATATTAATGGTATAATCCAGTGGAATTTCTTTGTTTTCCTTTCGTAACAGTTGCAGGCAATGGTTCTTCGCCACCCGATAGAGCCACGGCTTGAATGCTTTTATCTCATAATTGATGATTTTAGGTAACAGGTCTTCAAACATCTGCATCACCGCTTCCTGCGCTTGGTCTTCATCTTGCAGATATTTCAGGCAAAGTCCGTACGTCAGCGGGATATAACGGTTGTATAGTTCACCGAAATATTCCGTATCCCCGGACTTTATATAATGGGTCAGTAGTTCCTCGTCCGATAGCTTCGATATGTTTCTTTTAAAGAACACAGCTTTTTTTTGCAGTCAAAGATAGGCATAGGAATTAAAAATAGCAACGTGTGGAAGAAAAATAAAAAAAACTTCAGTTGGTTTATGGAATCCGTGTGGAATCTGCATCTCTATAGTAAAAGCGGATTAATTGTAACATTTTAAAAAGATAAAGTTATGAAGACAAATCAACTCAGAGCAATGATGCTCACGGTGATGTTAGTGATTACTACATTGGGTGGTACGGTATGGGCGCAGCCTTTGATCGTAAAGGGAACGGTGAAGGACGGATCAGACGGTTCGCCGTTGGTAGGATGTGCGGTGACGGTGAAGGGAACATCCCGTGGAACTGTTACGAACCTACAAGGGCAGTACAGGATTGAAGCAAACAAGGGGGAAACTCTTATCTTCAGCTATATTGGTTTTGAGAAAGTGGAAAAAATCATATTCTCTGCAAAGATGGACGTAAGCCTTATGGCTAGTTCTGATGTTTTGGAAGAATGTGTTGTCGTCGGATACGGCAGCCAGCGAAAGGTAGCTGTTACCGGCGCCATATCAACCGTCAATCTGGCAAGTCTCAGACACCCGTCCGTACGTATGGATGCAGTAAATACGGAAGAATATAAATCGATCAGTGAAAATGGTTTTAAGCAGGTAGGAGAATCTCCGCTTTCTACTTTCTCTATTGATGTGGATGCCGCTTCTTACAGTAATATGCGTCGTATGATCAACAGCGGTACCTTGCCGGTGCCTGATGCTATCCGTACAGAAGAGTTAGTGAATTATTTCTCCTACGATTATGCGAAGCCGACCGGAAGCGATCCGGTGAAGATTACAATGGAGGCTGGTGTTTGCCCCTGGAATGCTGATCATCGTTTGGTACGTATCGGACTGAAAGCAAGGGAGATTCCGACTGACAAACTTCCGGAATCTAATCTGGTATTCTTGATTGATGTATCCGGTTCTATGTGGGGACCTACCCGTCTGGATTTGGTGAAGTCATCTCTGAAGCTATTAGTTAATAATCTGCGTGATAAAGATAAGGTAGCCATCGTTGTATATGCGGGCAACGCCAGCGTAAAACTGGAATCTACTCTGGGCAGTGACAAACAGAAAATACGTGATGCGATAGACGAACTGACATCCGGTGGCTCTACGGCCGGTGGCGCAGGTATCCAACTGGCTTATAAAGTGGCTAAACAGAACTTCCTTCCTAAAGGAAACAATCGGATCATTCTTTGTTCCGATGGAGATTTCAATGTAGGTGTTTCTTCTGTGGAAGGTTTGGAACAGCTGATAGAAAATGAACGTAAGAGCGGAGTATTCCTGAGTGTGCTAGGTTATGGAATGGGTAACTATAAAGACAATAAAGGTCAGGCTTTAGCAGAAAAAGGGAATGGAAATCATGCTTATATCGATAATTTGCAGGAAGCCAATCGTGTCCTGGTGGGTGAGTTTGGCGCTACGCTTCATACGGTAGCAAAGGACGTGAAGCTGCAAGTGGAATTTAATCCGGCTCAGGTGCAGGCATATCGTCTGGTTGGTTATGAGAGCCGTTTGCTGAAAGACGAAGACTTTAATAATGACGCCAAAGATGCCGGAGAATTGGGAGCCGGACATACGGTGACAGCTTTCTATGAAGTGATTCCCGTAGGCGTGAAGAATGACTACGTAGGAAAGGTAGATGATCTGAAATATCAGAAGAAACAAAAAGAGACAGTGCAGCCGACCGGCTCTAATGAATTGCTGACTGTGAAACTGCGCTATAAAGCTCCGGACAAGGACGTCAGCAAAAAGATGGAAGTTCCCTTTGTGGATAATAAAGGAAATAATGTTTCTTCCGATTTCCGTTTCGCTTCTGCCGTGGCTATGTTCGGTCAGCTGCTTCGGGACTCTGACTTTAAAGGAGCGGCAAGCTATGATAAAGTGATCGGCCTTGCCAAACAGGGACTGAATAATGATGAAAAAGGATACAGAAGAGAATTTATCCGTCTGGTAGAAACTGCCCAAGGGATGAAACGGGAGATAGCGGAAAAGAAGTAATAGTATAGGTTAATTAAAAGGATGATTAGCATAGATCAATGTATGGTTTCGCATTGATTAGTTCGTTCCATATACGTTTCCCTTTCGTTCGACCTAGGTGGGACTAAACGATCACCTGGGTCGAACTAAAAGATAACCTAGGTGGAACGAATTAGGATTTGCATAAATTTTAAATAGAATCTGCAATGCAATTACTAAGCTATGGACTATAAAAGAGAAACCGCAGATAATCGACGATTACCTGCGGTTTACTTCTGCACGGGAGGAGAGGCTCGAACTCCCGACACCCGGTTTTGGAGACCGGTGCTCTACCAACTGAGCTACTCCCGTGTTTGCGGCTGCAAAGGTAGTATAAACTTCCGAACCAGCAAATATTAGGGTAAATAAATTTCCAATTATTTTAATTTTTCCCATTCATCGGGCTTAAAACCTACCAGAACGAAGCTGTCTGTCACTACTAACGGGCGTTTCACCAGCTTACCGTTCGTTGCCAGCAATGCGATTTGTTCTTCCTCAGTCATGGAAGGCAGCTTCTCGCTCAGTTTCAGCTCTTTATATATCAAACCACTTGTGTTGAAGAATTTCTTTATTGGCAATCCGCTTCGTGGAATCCACGCTTTCAACTCTTCCACTGTAGGGTTATCTTCCACAATGAGCCGGTTAGTATACTCAATGTTATTTTCGATTAGCCATTTCTTAGCTTTCTGGCATGTACTGCACGCCGGATATTGCAAAAATAAAGGTGTCATACTATATACTATTTATCGATTAATACCTAATACTTATTACTTAATACCTATTACCTAAATAACCATCTGCAAATCCTGATACATAATCCGATAGGCGGCGGCTTTTTTATCTAATGCAAGCGGGTACGCCCGTGAGGAAGAAGGCATCCGGTAGAGTCTCATCGCCCGTCCTTCAAACACAAATTCGGCATAGTCTCCTACTTTCGGTTCTTCCACTTCCAGTTGTGCACGGAGCGTATCCGTTGCCTTCTGTCCGGTGGTGACGATTGCTCTGCATTCGGGAAGTTGGCGGAGTAATGCGGCAATGTCCGTCGGCTGCACCACTTCCAGAAATTTGTCCGAAGCGTTATCCTGCAGACGCCGGATAGATGAGGCTGTATCGAACAGGGCGATTCCTTTTTCATTCAGGAAGTCAATAATCTGTTCCCGGCAGAATGCTTTCCGCGTATCGTTCAGAAAGTGATCTTTATCTCCGAAAAACAAGAGTCCGACAATGCGCCACATATCATTGTTCAGGTTCGGATAATAAAAATCCATCGACCACCGTTTTCTTTGTGGCGGAAAACTTCCCAGCATCAGCAGCTTTGCTTTTGGCGGGAGAAAGGGTTCTAAAGGATGTTTTTCGATTTCAATCTCCATATTGATGTAATTTCCTACAAAAATAACGAATCTATTCTTTTCCCTCAAAATAGTTACGGAAAAAAACAAATTTAAAAATATTTGGCTATTTTTGCACGGAGATGGTGAAAAACAACTTATTGAAATGCTGTTGAAAACAAGAATAATTATAAGTTGCTGTTTTATAAGCTTGTTAGCTTTCTTTGAAGAAGATTGTTATGCTTCACGGCCGGGGTCGAAAGAATGTGTGAAAGTTTCCTCTGCCAGTTTTACGGTAAGGGGGCGGGTCATCGATACCTATGGTGAACCACTTATCGGAGCGACAATCAGAGAGAAAGGCGGAGCGAATGGAACAGTGACAGATGTGGAGGGGAATTTCTTTTTATCCGTTCCGGATAGTGCTGTTCTGCAAATTTCTTTCGTAGGTTACGAGTCTCAGGAAGTCAGTGTAAAGGGTAGGTCAATGCTTGAAATATGTCTGAAAGAAAATATTCTGCTGCTTGACCACGTGATTGTAACTGCTTTGGGGCTTGAAAAGAAAGAATCCTCTTTGGCCTATGCCGTGCAAAAGGTGAGGGGAGAAGAACTGAATCGTGTGAAAGAAGTGAATATGATCACGGCTTTGGCAGGAAAGGCAGCCGGTGTGCAGGTCAGCAAGAACTCTTCCGGCATGGGCGGATCGGCGAAAGTCAGTATCCGTGGGGTACGATCGGTGGCCGGTGATAATCAGCCTCTGTACGTGATAGATGGTGTTCCCATGTTAAATTCTACTTCGGAACAGGCTTATTCGGCTATCGGCGGTACGGCAAATGCCGGTAACAGGGACGGAGGCGACGGTATCTCAAATCTGAATCCGGAGGATGTGGAAAGTATCAGCATCCTGAAAGGAGCTCCTGCCGCAGCCTTGTATGGTAGCCAGGCGGCCAACGGAGTCATTCTTATTACTACAAAGAAAGGAAATACCGTAGGACGGAGGGATATTCATTTCTCTACCGGACTGACTTTTGAAAAGGCTTTCTCTCTGCCCGAAATGCAGAACAGCTACGGAGTAAATGATGTAACAGACAGTTGGGGAGAAAAAGAAAATCTGACGGTTTACGATAATTTGGGTGACTTTTTCCGTACCGGACTGACGTCGATCACTTCTGTATCCGTCAACTCCGGAAATGACAAGCTGCAAACATATTTCTCCTATGCCAACACCACCGGTCGCGGCATTCTGAATGAAAATAAACTCTCCAAACACAATATCAATCTGAGAGAGACCGCCGTCCTCTTCAACAGCAGGCTGAAACTGGACGGTAACGTGAATGTCATGAAGCAGACGGTGAAGAATAAACCCGTATCGGGAGGCTTTTATATGAATCCGCTGGTAGGTCTATACCGCTTTCCTCGTGGCGAGGACTTGGCTTATTATAAAGATAACTATGAGCGTTATGACGAGGACAGAAAGCTGAATACACAAAACTGGCATACTTTTACCGAAGACTTTGAACAGAATCCGTATTGGATACAAAACCGCATACAGAGTAAGGATGCACGTATCCGCCTGCTCCTTTCCCTTTCTGCCAATTTGAAAGTCACTGATTGGCTGACACTTCAGGCTCGTGGCAATCTGGATTACTCAGCCGATAAACTGCGTCAGAAATTTTATGCCTCCACCGCTACGGCACTCTGTGGGATGAACGGGCGCTATATTGAAATGGATTATCAGGAAACGCAGATGTACGGAGATGTGATGGCGATGGTCAAGAAGCAACTGAATGACTTCACATTGGATGTAGCCATTGGTGGCAGTATCAATGACAGAATCACTAACTCTACTCGCATTGATTCGAAGAATGCTTCGTTGAAATATGCCAATGTGTTTAATCTTGCCAATATCGTGATGAGCAGTTCTGCCAGTATCGATCAGAAAATAGATGCCCATTACCAACTGCAATCGGTCTTTGCGACGGCACAGATTGGCTATAAAGAAGGAGTCTTCCTTGACCTGACCGCACGTAACGACTGGTCGTCTACGCTGGCTTACACGAAGTACGAGAAGAAAGGATTCTTTTATCCTTCCGTCGGTGTCTCTTTCCTTCCGGATAAGTGGGTAAAGATGCCCGAATGGGTTTCGTTCTCGAAGTTGCGCGGTGCTTATAGTATCGTTGGCAATGGGGTGCCTCCCTTTATCACCTATCCTGTTTCGTATGTGACTGCCGGTGGAGAGATACTGGCAAGCGATGCGGCCCCTTTCGCCGAGATGAAACCGGAAATGACGCATTCTGTCGAATTGGGTATGGAATGGAAGTTCTTGCAGCACCGCCTCGGATTAAATCTGACCTATTACCGTACCGACACGTATGAGCAGTTTTTCAAACTGCCTGCGCTTGCGGGCGATAAGTATGCCTATCGATACGTCAACGCTGGAGATATCCGGAATCAGGGATGGGAGATAACGCTGGATGCCACTCCGGTACTGACCCCCGACTTCACGTGGAAGACCTCTCTCAACTTCTCTGCCAATAAGAACAAGATTGTAGAACTCCATGAAGAACTGAAAGAATTTGTTTACGGACCTACCAGCTTCTCGTCCAGTTATGCGATGAAACTGGTGAAAGGCGGCTCTATCGGCGATATTTACGGTAAAGCCTTTATACGTGATGAAGAAGGGCACATCGTTTATGGAACGGACGGAGACTATAAAGGACTTCCGTTGGTAGAAGGCGATGGAAATACCGTAAAGGTGGGCAATGCCAATCCGGTCTTTATGTTGGGGTGGAATCATTCCTTCTCCTACAAAGGTTTCAGCCTTTACTTCCTGCTTGACTGGCGCTATGGAGGTGAAGTCCTTTCGCAGACCCAGGCGGAGATGGACCTCTATGGAGTATCGAAAGCGACGGCACAAGCCCGTGATAAAGGATATGTTTCGCTGGAAGGCCGGCAAATGAGTGATGTCAAAGGATTCTATAAAAATGTAGTGGGCGGACGCGCCGGCGTGACGGAATACTATATGTATGACGCTACCAACCTCCGTCTGCGGGAAGTATCGCTGAGTTATAGCTTCCCCCGAAAATGGGTACAGAAAACGAATTGTCTGAAAGACCTGCAACTTTCTTTTGTAGCCCGCAACCTTTGTTTTCTGTACAAGAAAGCGCCTTTCGATCCCGATCTGGTACTTTCTACAGGCAATGACAATCAGGGAATTGAAGTGTTCGGTATGCCTACCACCCGCAGTCTGGGTTTTACTTTGACATGTGAATTTTAAGAGCAGGAGGGAAGATGATGAAGAAAAAACATATTTATATATACTTGCTGGGGATGCTGCTGCTTTCTATTGGTTGTACAGGAAAATTCCGTGAATTTAATACCGACCAGTCGGGAATTACGGACGATGATTTGCTGATTGACGACAATGGCTTCGGTATTCGTCTGGGGATTATCCAGCAAGGCATTTACTTTAACTATGATTTCGGTAAAGGCAAGAACTGGCCTTTCCAGTTGATACAGAATCTGAACGCGGATATGTTCTCCGGTTATATGCACGACGGCAAACCTTTGAACGGAGGTACGCATAACTCGGATTATAATATGCAGGATGGCTGGAACAGCGCCATGTGGACACATATGTATTCGTATATCTTTCCACAAATCTACCAGTCGGAGAATGCCACCCGTGATACGGAACCTGCCTTGTTCGGCATTACCAAAGTGCTGAAAGTGGAAGTCATGCACCGTGTGACAGATTATTACGGCCCTGTTATTTATAAGAATTTCGCGAATGCCCAGAATCAATATCGCCCTGATACGCAGAAAGAAGTCTACTATGAGTTCTTTAATGAACTCGATTCGGCTGTTGTCTCTCTTACCGATTATATAGACAAGAAGCCCGACTCCAATGGATTCACCCGCTTTGATATCTTGCTGGATGGTCAATATTCCTCCTGGATCAAGTTTGCCAATTCGTTGCGTATGCGTCTGGCAATGCGTATTTCTGCGGTTGATCCGGATAAGGCACGCGCCGAGTTCCGGAAGGGACTGGAAAATGAATTTGGTGTCTTTGAAGCGGAAGCTGAACGGGTAGCAGTCTCTACGAAATCCGGATTCACGAACCCGTTGGGAGAGCTCAACCGGGTATGGAATGAAACTTATATGAGCGCTGCAATGGAATCTATTCTGACAGGCTACGATGATCCCCGACTGAAAGTTTACTTTGAAACCTGTACCGACAAAGCGTATGCAGGAGAGTATCGCGGCATCCGTCAGGGAACCTGCTTTGCGCACAATCATTATGCAGGCTTATCCAAATTGTCCGTCGATCAGAGTACGGATGCCCCTTTGATGAGCTCCGCCGAAGTCTGGTTTCTCCGTGCCGAAGCTGCTTTGCGCGGATGGATTCCGGAAGATGAAGAAGAATGTTATCTGAACGGAATAAAGGCGTCTCTTCATCAACACGGCATTTATCAGATGGACGATTATCTGAACAGTGAGCGGACGGCTGCCGATTTCATCGACACACAAGACTCCGAAAATAACATTCCTGCCCGTTGCCGGGTTTCTCCTAAATGGAATCCCGCAGACGACAAGGAAATAAAGCTGGAAAAGATCATTACGCAGAAATGGATTGCCTTATTCCCGGAAGGTTGCGAGGCATGGGCGGAACAGCGCCGCACGGGATATCCCCGCCTGTTTCCGGTACGCTTCAACCATAGCAAGAACGGATGTATTGACACAGAGACAATGGTACGTCGTCTCAACTTTCCCGGTACGCTGCAAACCGAAGACAGAGAGCAATACCTGGCTCTTGTGGAGGCTCTGGGCGGGCCCGATCATGGAGGTACCCGATTGTGGTGGGATACAGGAAATAATAGTCTGGATTAAAATTTTAGTGTCGGAATGTGAATATATGTATAGGTTTAACTATTTTTGCACCTTCATTTAAACACATTTGTCATGAAAAAGATCATTTCTGCTCTTTTCCTATGTATGCTGCTTTCTGCCGTACCGGAATTGCAGGCACAAAACATTCAGTTACATTATGATTTCGGACGTTCCCTGTATGATAAAGACTTGAAAGGACGCCCGCTGTTGACCTCCACTGTCGAGAAGTTCCATCCCGACAACTGGGGAAGTACCTACTTCTTTATCGATATGGACTATACGTCCGAAGGAGTCGCTTCCGCTTATTGGGAGATAGCCCGTGAACTGAAATTTTGGAAAGGTCCTTTCTCCGCCCATCTCGAATACAATGGTGGATTGGCAAAAGGATTCTCCTACAACAACGCTTACTTGGCGGGAGCCACCTATACCTATAATAACGCTTCTTTTTCCAGAGGCTTCACATTGACTGCTATGTATAAGTATATACAAAAGCACCCATCCCCGAATAACTTCCAGTTGACAGGAACATGGTACATGAACTTTTGCAAGGATTTGCTCACCTTCTCCGGTTTTGCCGACTGGTGGCGTGAAGAAACCAAGTATGGAAAAACCATCTTCCTCTCCGAACCGCAATTCTGGGTAAACCTGAACCGCATCAAGGGAGTGAATAAAAACTTTAACCTGAGTGTCGGTTCTGAAGTGGAACTGAGCAATAACTTCGGTGGTCGTGACGGCTTCTATGTAATTCCGACACTGGCTTTGAAGTGGACGCTGAATTAAACTTCGAAGTACAAAATTCCCCAGTGGATATACATCAATTATTGAATAAAAATATCGAATGAAAACAGATTTGATCTATGGCGTAGAAGACCGTCCCCCATTTAAAGATGCCCTGTTTGCTGCCTTGCAACATCTGTTGGCTATCTTTGTAGCCATCATTACACCTCCTCTTATCATTGCGAGCGCACTGAAGCTGGATGTTGAAAAAACAAGCTTTCTGGTATCTATGTCCCTTTTTGCTTCGGGGGTATCTACGTTTATACAATGCCGTCGTATCGGCCCGATAGGAGCGAAGCTGCTCTGTATCCAAGGTACCAGTTTCTCCTTTATCGGTCCTATCATAGCGACCGGATTAGTAGGCGGACTTCCGTTGATATTCGGCTCCTGTATAGCTGCCGCACCTATTGAAATGGTCGTCAGCCGTACCTTCAAGTATCTTCGCAATATCATCACCCCGCTAGTGTCCGGCATTGTCGTACTACTGATCGGATTGAGTCTGATCAAAGTCGGTATCGTTTCCTGTGGCGGCG
Organism: Bacteroides sp. AM23-12; assembly: GCF_003434395.1. NCBI lineage: Bacteria > Pseudomonadati > Bacteroidota > Bacteroidia > Bacteroidales > Bacteroidaceae > Bacteroides > Bacteroides sp. AM23-12. The sequence goes on along the minus strand of NZ_QTLF01000044.1, from coordinate 5,258 downwards.
GATATGGCGCGATGGACGACGGCTCCTTCGGTTCGTGGGAAAATCTGTCCATTGCTGCACTCGTATTGTTGAGCGTCTTGTTTTTCAATCGCTGCAAAAACAAATACCTGCGCATGAGTTCCATCGTGTTCGGCCTTTGTCTGGGTTATGGACTGGCTTTCGCCCTGGGAAAAGTAAATATGAGCGCACTAAATGTCGAGATGCTGATGAGTTTCAACATCCCGCAACCTTTTAAATACGGTATTGATTTTAATATCTCTTCATTTATCGCCATTGGCCTGGTCTATCTGATCACTGCCATTGAAGCCACAGGTGATGTGACAGCCAACTCCATGATTTCCGGACTTCCGATTGAAGGTGATTCTTATCTGAAACGTGTTTCCGGCGGTGTGATGGCAGATGGCTTCAACTCTCTTTTAGCAGGTATATTCAACTCCTTCCCGAACTCCATCTTCGCACAGAATAACGGTATCATCCAATTAACAGGAGTTGCCAGCCGCTATGTAGGCTATTATATTGCCGCTATGCTCGTTCTGCTGGGATTATTCCCCATTGTAGGAGCTATATTCTCTCTGATGCCCGATCCGGTACTGGGAGGCGCCACCTTATTAATGTTCGGTACAGTAGCGGCAGCAGGTATCCGCATCGTTTCCTCACAGGAAATAGGCCGCAAAGAAACCCTAGTCTTAGCAGTCAGCCTATCTTTAGGTTTGGGTGTGGAACTAATGCCGGACGTATTAAAACAAGCTCCAGAGGCGATTCGAAGTATTTTCTCTTCAGGAATCACCACCGGAGGTTTAACTGCAATTGTTGCTAATATGGTAATTAGAGTGAAGTAATAAGTAATAGGTAATAAGTAATAGGTATTAAGCCATGCGGATAAACTAACCAGTAGCTACGGTTATTACCTATTACCTAATACCTATTACTTATTTCTAAATTACTCATTTTATCTGTAATCCGAAAGGGGAAATCTGGATACTCGTAGAGGCTGAAACGAGGTTCGGTTTCCCCTTTTGTATAGCTCCAGATAGAAGCGTAGTCTTCCGGGTCTTCCCCCATCTTGCTGAGTTGGCGTAGATAAGCTGCCAGTGATTTATTCTCTACGATATAGATTTGTCCCATCTGATCGATAATAGGGCTATGGTGACGGGTACCGTCATGTTCGAAGCGAAGAATTCGTTTGCCTTCCTCAGTCAATCCTACCAATTGGAAAGTCATACTCTTGCCGATAGCAGGCAGATTCAGTACACTGCGGTCGGTAGCAAGGAAAGGCAGATGATGCTTTCTCATGAACCGTCTTATTTGTTTGGCGGTGTCAGCATCTTCTTTCGGTTTTTCTTCATTTATACCTGCACTGACTTTGGTTTCCAGTATTTTATACAGTTCTTCCGCCTGTTCCGGAGTCATCTGTCCGTAAATCTTTTCTTCCTGCTGTTCCTGCATTGAGCGACTGTTGGGTGCAAATACCGCATAATTCTCATTAAATCCCTTCACCGAGAACGTATAATAACATACCACTCCCAGTGAATTGAGTACCTGGCGAAGCCGCGTAGTATGTCCTCTGCGTGAGGCAGCCACCGTATATACCAACTGGTTCGTAATAATCCATCCGGCAGAAAGAATTTTCCGAATCGCCTCTTTTGCTTCGGGCGTCACCTCCAGCGGTGTCTGAAAATGGGTCTGAATGATAAACTGCTTGACGCCAACAGCTGAAGCCTTTTCCTTAAACTCCCGCAATATGTCAACCAACTCGTCATTAATACGCATCGGCAAATAAGCCAATAAACGAGAACCCAGTCTCACCCGTTGCAATTCCGCATATTTCTCACCTTCCGGACGTTCAAGATTCGCTCTTTGCTTGCGTACCGCCATACGATACACTGCTTCTAATATATTTCTCAACGTCTTATTCTGACTCATCAGCGCATCGCCTCCCGTAATCAGAATATCGCGTAACTGTGTATCCTGTTCAAAATAGGTCATCAACCGTCGCAACTTACTGTCCCACGACTCCTTCGGTCGTAACGTCTCAAATTCAAAATTCAGCCGTTCACTCTGAAAGTCATACATACGCTGGCAAGATGCACAAAGCCCTCCACAAGCCCGTCCCATCGTATCAGGAATAAGGATAGCCACCTCCGGATACCGTCGGTGAATATTATGTCCGTCCGGCAAGAGCCATCCGGCAGCATTCGGCTTTCCTGCCTCCACAATATCTTCCTTCTCCCATGCACGAATATTGCCATACGTCTCCACTAATCGTGGCGAATAAAGTATATAACTCCGAATCGCTTCATCATTATACCCATACCCCGTCACATTCAGCAACGACAAATAATAAGGCGTAGCAAAGAACGGCATTCCCTTTTTACGTGCCCGATTCAGCAAATACATCGTCTCCGACGAAAGTGAATTTCCTAAAAAGCGATTCAACTCAGCCGGACTTTTCACAGCCATCGACAAATGAAAGCGGAAATCTCCCCACCATTTGCTTACCAACTGATACTTCTCCTCATAACTCATCCCTTCCTCAAAATGAAACCGCACCGAAGGCTTCGACTTCCGGTTCTCAATCTTCTGAATCAGCAGATGCAGCATCCGTTCCTTATTCTCATCACGCATCTCCCGCACTTCCTCATCCAATCCGGTATCCCACCGGTCATTCCGGCTCTTGATGCGCTGCGGAGACGGCAAAGGAACACTTTCCCCTTGCAAACGTTTGAACAACTGGAACAATTCTAGAAACAAATCCGTCGGCATCTCTATATTCTCCAACTTCTCTGTCAGAAACTGATAAAGCAACCGTATCGTCTGTACCGAAATATCCTGTCCCGTAGACAGTTCATGAACATCCTGTCCATCATACTGGAGTAAGAGTCGAATTTGCTCCCTTGCCTCTTCCGCAACCTCATTAACCATCCCGCAACTATCCAGATGTTTTAGCAGACCAGCCTTAAAGTCCTTCACTGTCGGACTCACCGCCGCCATCTCCACCAACTCCGGCATCTCCTGCGTGTAGATTTGTTTCAACTGCGAAAAAGTAAGTACAAGCATTTTCTTTTGTTTCATAAGCATCCTCTATATTATTATATTATTTATTGATTAGTAACGACCTATCCCTCCGCAAGGTTCCCCCGGCCTCGACTGCCCGGCGTCAAGCGCAGGTCTTATTTACGGCGTTAAAAAGGGCAGACTGTTTGAGCGAAGCGAGTTTCTGCCCTTTAGCCGGAAATAAGACCGGAGTAGCCGGGCAGGCGCAGCCTTGATTTTTTCTTTTTGGTACTTTTTCTTTTGCATCAAGGCAAAAGAAAAAGTACATAAAGATAATAAAAAAAGCGGAAGTATGCCACTCCCGCTTTTCCTGCTATGCTATTCTTTACGATTTTCTAACATTTACGCGACCTTATTTTTTCGTTTCCGTGTCGTCGTTCTTTCTTTTCGGTTCCTTTTTGGCAAGGAGCACTATATTATATACATAGTCCGTCATCCACTGTTCCGAATAGCCCAGACGTTCCTTGTACTGGCGGACAGTCGCCGCAGTCTTGTGCACATCATCAGCCTTCCACACCGTCTTCGTACAAACATCGTGTACCGTCTTCTGCGTCATCCCGTAAAGCGCCTTCTTGAATATAGACGGCATACGGAACTTCCATTGCATCAGATTTCCCATCAGCATCATCAAATCGTTGGAAAACCCTTGATACATAAACAGATACGACTGAATATCATTCTGCGTACGGCAATTACGCTTCACGGAGCTGTCGATCTCCTTAAAGAAACTTTCATTCAGTCCGTAGTCCTGCATCAGCATTTTGCGTGAAGCCGACTTTTCTGCCAGTCCCAGCTTACCTCCCTGCGTAGGAATCTTGAACAAACGTTTGAAGTTAGCCACATCCGGTAAAAAGCGGATGTTGGTAATACCTAAGTTAGTAGCGATGACTGACTGGAAATAAACCCGGGTCAGTGATATGAAATCTTCTACATTGCCGACTTTTGTTTCATCGGATTTCTTTTTGAATAAACCAAATAAGCCCATCGTTATATTTACTATTTTATAATTTACAATTTACAAATCGTGTGTGGAGATTTTAATGAGCCGCAAAGGTACGAAAAAGTGTTGGTTTTCACCAACATTCCAAGTCCTTTTCGATGTCCGGCATGGTCTCTTTCCTGAAAACAGGACTTTGGATGCCCGCTTTCTTCTGGGCACGATAGTCCGAGAGCAGGCGGATGGCATACTTTCCGAGAAAGATAATGGCGATCAGGTTGCAGACAGCCATCAGAGCCATCGTGATGTCCGCCAGACTCCATACCAAATCGAGTGTGGCGACAGACCCGAAAAGTACCATGCCGCTGACCAATATCCGGTAGGTGTGGAGCACCCATTTCTTTGCGGTGATGAAACGGATATTCGCTTCGCCGTAATAATAATTTCCCAAGATACTGCTGAATGCGAAGAAGAACAGCGCTACGGCAACAAAGATGCTTCCGGAAGCACCGATCTCATTCGTGAGCGCCTGTTGGGTCAGTTGCACCCCATTGGAGGAACCGTCCAAAGGAGCACCGCTGAAAAGAATGATAAATGCCGTACAGGTGCAAATTAATAAAGTATCAGTAAATACTGCCAGCGTCTGTATCAACCCCTGTTTGACAGGATGAGTGACGTTGGCCGTCGCTGCTGCATTCGGAGCCGAACCCATACCGGCCTCATTGCTGAATAATCCGCGCTTGATACCCTGCATCAGCGCCATGCCGACACCTCCGCCCAATGCCTGTTCCCAGCCGAAGGCATGGCTGATGATGAGAGATATCACTTCCGGCAGATGCGTGATATTAAGTAATACGATGACCAGTGCCAGTCCTACATATCCTAATGCCATAATCGGGACGATAATGCCGCTTACACGCGCTATCCGGCGGATACCACCGAAGATGATGACAAGAGTCAGAGCGGTAAGCACTCCTCCCAACACCATATGATTGAATCCGAACGCATGTTCGGCAGCAGCACAAATCGTATTGCTCTGTACCGAATTGAAAGCAAAACCGAAAGTAATGCTGATGAGCACAGCGAAAAGCATCCCCATCCACGGCTGTTTCAATCCCTTCTTCATATAATAAGCCGGGCCTCCGACAAAAGAGTCCTTCCCGCGTATCTTATATAACTGTGCCAGGGTAGATTCGATAAAAGCGCTCGAAGCTCCCAGCAGGGCGATCGCCCACATCCAGAAAACAGCTCCCGGTCCGCCGATGGC
>NZ_QTLF01000043.1:0-30930 GCF_003434395.1 Bacteroides sp. AM23-12 | reverse complement strand
AGAGATTGAAAGATACTGGACCCGGTCGGAACAGTAGAAGAAAGAAACCTTAATAACTTAACACTTAAAGATATATGGATTTTAAAACACTAGCCAATCAATATCGGAATGAATTATTGGATAATGTCCTTCCATTCTGGCTCGAACACTCTCAAGATCTTGAGTTTGGCGGTTATTTCACCTGCTTAGACCGCAAAGGAGGAGTTTTTGATACAGATAAATTCATCTGGTTGCAGGGACGTGAGGTGTGGATGTTCTCCATGCTTTACAACAAAGTGGAAAAACGACAGGAATGGCTGGATTGTGCCGTTCAGGGTGGTGAGTTCTTGAAAAAATATGGACATAATGGAGATTACAACTGGTATTTTTCACTCAATCGTTCGGGTAGACCATTAGTAGAACCATACAATATTTTCTCATATACTTTTGCCACCATGGCCTTCGGGCAGTTGAGTCTTGCTACCGGAAGTCAGGAATATGCAGACATAGCAAAAAAAACTTTTGAAATCATACTCTCTAAAGTTGATAATCCGAAAGGTAAATGGAATAAGCTTCATCCAGATACACGAAACTTGAAGAACTTCGCTCTCCCGATGATCCTTTGCAATCTGGCTTTGGAGATAGAACATCTGCTGGACCCTGACTACTTAAAACTAACAATGGAAACCTGCATCCATGAAGTGATGAATGTCTTTTATCGTCCGGAGCTGGGTGGTATCATTGTTGAGAATGTCGATATGGACGGTAATCTGGTTGATTGCTTCGAAGGTCGTCAGGTGACCCCCGGTCATGCTATCGAAGCGATGTGGTTTATCATGGATCTGGGCAAAAGGCTGGACCGACCGGAGCTCATACAACAAGCAATGTTAACCACCTTAACAATGCTTGATTACGGTTGGGACAAGCAATGTGGCGGCATCTATTACTTTATGGACCGTAACGGTTGTCCTCCCCAACAATTGGAGTGGGATCAGAAACTTTGGTGGGTGCACATTGAATCCTTGATTTCATTATTGAAAGGTTATCAGCTGACCGGAGATAAAAAATGTCTGGAATGGTTTGAGAAGGTACATGACTACACATGGACACACTTCAAAGATCCGGAATATCCGGAATGGTTCGGTTATCTGAATCGGCAGGGAGAAGTATTGCTGCCACTCAAAGGTGGGAAATGGAAAGGCTGCTTTCATGTACCAAGGGGATTATTTCAATGCTGGAAAGTACTGGAAGAGTTACGAGAAACAAATGAAATTATACATCCATGAAAATCAAATATCTAACATATAATACATTCTTATTTTTATTACCCTGATATGAACAGACAATACTTCTATATAATACTTACAATTTTTCTTTTTACAAGTTGTAGAAAGGATACTGGATCAAGTAACCCAGTATTAGAACAGATGTGCCAGAGATTATTTTCTCAACATGCAGATTCTTTTGAATTTGAATTACTAAATGACTCAAACCAGATGGATCGTTTTATACTAGAATCGGCACACAAGAAAATTCGCATAAAAGGAAATAATAATAATTCTTTGGCCGTAGGTCTTAACCATTATCTGAAATATTACTGCCATACGAATGTATCTTGGTATGCCTCTGATAGCATTGATATGCCCGAAGAGTTACCAGTAATTCCTCAACCAATATCTATCCGTTCTAAGTGTGACAATCGCTTCTTCTTGAACTACTGTACATTTGGATATACAATGCCTTATTGGAAATGGTCTGATTGGGAAAGGTTGATTGACTGGATGGCATTAAATGGAATTACGATGCCATTAGCTATCAGTGGACAAGAGACAGTATGGTATAAGGTCTGGAGCAAATTAGGATTAAACGATGAACAAATACGTTCATATTTCACAGGACCTGCGCACTTGCCCTGGCATCGTATGTCTAATGTCGATTATTGGCAAAGTCCCCTGCCGAAATCATGGTTGGAGCAACAAGAAGTATTACAGAAACAAATATTAAAGAGGGAACGCGACTTTAATATGACCCCTGTTTTACCTGCATTTTCTGGGCACGTACCTAAAGAACTTAAAGCAATCTATCCAGATGCCAAAATTCACGAAATGAGTCAATGGGGAGGATATGATTCAAAATATCGCAGTCATTTTATAGAACCAATGGACTCTCTGTTCAACATCATTCAAAAAATGTATTTGGAAGAGCAGACGGCAATATATGGCACAGATCATATTTATGGAATTGATCCTTTTAATGAGGTTGATTCTCCAAATTGGAATGAAGATTTCCTGGCAAAGGTTTCTAAGAAGATATATGAGTCCATTTATCAAGTAGATGCTGAGGCTAAGTGGTTGCAAATGACATGGATGTTTTACCATGATCAAAAGAAATGGACACAACCCAGAATCCGTTCTTTCCTGGAGGCTGTGCCAGATGACAAACTCATACTGTTGGATTACTATTGTGACAGTACAGAAATATGGAGGAATACGGAAATGTACTACGGAAAACCATATATGTGGTGCTACTTAGGCAATTTTGGTGGAAACTCCATGATGGTCGGAAATCTGGATGATGTTGATGTCAAAATTGAAAAACTCTTTGTAGAAGGTGGTGAGAATGTATATGGCCTAGGAGCTACCTTGGAAGGCTTCGATGTGAATCCTTTTATGTATGAATTTGTATTTGACCAGGCATGGGAGTATCCGTTAACAACTGATCAATGGATTCAAAACTGGGCAAAATGCAGAGGGGGAAATCAAGATAGACATATTCTGAAAGCATGGGATTCATTACATAAAAAAATATATAAAAAGTATGCAACAGCAGGGCAAGCCGTTTTAATGAATGCACGTCCAATGTTAGTGGGCACAGATAGTTGGAATACCTATCCGGACATCACTTACAACAATCGTGACTTATGGGATATTTGGACAGAAATGTTGAAAGCCAGTCATATAAACAATACTGGATATCGATTTGATGTAATAAATGTAGGACGGCAAGTATTAGGAAATCTCTTTTCCTCGTTTAGAGATCATTTCACTCAATGTTATTCAGAAAAAGACATAGATGGAATGAAGAAATGGGCCGATCAAATGGATGCACTATTGATAGATACAGACCGTCTATTATCCTGTGAAACCAATTTCTCAATCGGTAAGTGGATTGACGATGCACGTTCTTTTGGAAAAACAGAAGCTGAAAAAGAATATTATGAGGAAAATGCACGTTGTATCCTGACAGTATGGGGACAAAAGGCAACCCAGTTAAATGACTATGCAAACAGGGGCTGGGGTGGATTAACTTACAGTTATTATCGTGAACGTTGGAAGCGCTTTACAACAGAAGTAATAACCGCTTCATCATCCGGCCAGAAGTTTGATGAAAAACAATTTTATCAATCAATTACTGACTTCGAATATGAGTGGACATTATCCAAAGAGCACCATCCTATAATTTCTGGAGAGAACCCGATATTGTTGGCCAAGACATTATCTGAAAAATATATGCAATATTTTTATTAAGTACATACCTCAAAATAATTATAAATTATAAAACAAAACAGCCTATGAATATAATACCGAACTTATAATTAGGGAAATTATCAAATCTAAAGAAGAAAAAAATACAGAATTACTTAACTTTAAATTATTAATGTATGATGTCGGACTTACGAAAAAACATTTTTTCAATTAAAATCTGGACTGTTACGACATTCTGTTTATTATCACTAGTAAACATGAACGCCAGTAATACTCTCGCTCATTCTTTACAAAAAGATGAGATCAAAGTAGTAAAGGACAATCCTGGCAAGAAAGTAACAGGAAAAGTCTTGGATGAATTTGGAGAACCTATTCCCAGTGCATCAATATTGGTAGAAGGACGTTCAAGGGGAGTTATCACTGACTTGGACGGAACATTTGTGATAGAAGTCTTGCCAACAGATAAACTAGTCGTTTCTTTTCTTGGAATGGAAACGCAGACTATTTTGGTGGGTAAGCAAACAAATATCGTAGTTAAAATGCAACCCCAAACAGCAGAACTTGACGAAGTTACCGTAGTAGCATATGGTAAACAGCGAAAAGCAAGCGTTATTGGTGCCATCAATACAGTTTCGATGAATGAGCTGAAAATGCCTGTTGCTAAATTGAGTTCCGGTTTGGCCGGACAGTTGGCTGGTATAGTTGTCATGCAGCGTTCAGGTGAACCGGGTGCAGGTGCTGATTTTTGGATTCGGGGTATCAATACTTTCGGTGCAGGCAACAAACCTTTAGTGCTGGTTGATGGAGTAGAACGTAGTATGGACCTTGTAGATGTTGAGGATATCGCTTCTTTCTCTATTCTGAAAGACGCTACCGCAACAGCATTATATGGAGTGCGTGGAGCCAATGGTATTGTACTTATCACGACAAAACGTGGAACCGAATCAGCACCTAAGATTAATGCACGCGTAGAATATGGTTTTACCAATCCAGTACGTATGCCCGAATTGGCTAATACGGAACAATGGATCAATTATTATAATGATATTACTTTGGAATCATCCGGACGCTTGGCTATACAACCTGAAGAAAAAGCAAAATACCTGAATAATACAGATCCGGATCTTTACCCGAATGTAGATTGGATGCAAACATTGTTTAAAGACTTCTCCAACACCACACGCGTGAATATCAACGTTACCGGGGGATCTCCTAAAATACGTTATTATGTAGGCGGCTCCTTTTATTCGGAAGGCAGTGTATTCAATATTTCGGATAAAGACCGCTACGATGCTTCAATGCGCTATAACAAGTTTAGTTTTCGTTCAAATATTGATATCAATGTAACTTCATCTACTGAGCTGAGTCTCTCACTGTCCAATCAATATGAGACCAAGAACCGTCCTTATGGTTCACTATCAGATTTGTATGCTTATATGATCCGTACTTCTCCGATAGCTACTCCTACTATTTATTCAGATGGCACTTTAGCTAAACCAAGTACGGGTACCAATCCTTATAACAGCCTGAATAACTCTGGGTACTCGCAGGATTTCTTCAACAATGCGCAATCACTTATTTCGCTTACACAGGATTTCTCAAAAATGGTAACTCCGGGATTAAAAGCCAATGTTAAGTTCTCATGGGACGCCTACAATGCGCATACACTAAACCGCATTGTAACACCATCTACCTACTATGCAACAGGACGTGATGAAGAAGGAAATCTTGACTTTGTAAGGAGTACTGAAGGTAGTGATTATATGAAACTCACACGGACGAATTCGGGCACACGTACTATCAACTTTGAAGCCTCAGCCAATTACGACCGCCTCTTTGGAGAAAAGCACCGTGTTGGAGCCTTGTTTCTTTTTAGTATGCGTAACTATACAGACAATTTCCCGGGTAATTATGTAGACGCTTTTGCCCACAAAAACATCGGTATTGCCGGTAGAGCTACTTATTCATATTACGACCGTTATTTTGCTGAATTTAACTTCGGATACAATGGCTCTGAGAATTTCGCACCTGACAAACGTTTTGGTTTCTTTCCCTCTTTTGCTATAGGATATATGCTAAGCAACGAAGCTTTCTGGGATCCGTTGCGTTCTACTATCCACCTGTTGAAAATCAAAGGTTCGTATGGAGAAATAGGTAATGACCAGATTGGCGGAAACAGACGTTTTGCATTCAACTCCACCATGAAAGAAGGACAATACGGCTATATTTTCGGAACGAATCCCGGTAGTGGAAGTATCGTAGGTATTTCTACAGGTATTCCGGGAAACCTGAATGTTTCATGGGAGAAAGCTCAAAAAGCGAATGTGGGACTGGAACTTGGCTTATTTGACCAGCTTAAATTCCAACTTGATTATTTTTATGAAAAGCGTACCGGTATCTATATTCAGCAAGAAAGTGTTCCTTCAATCGTCGGTCTCAATGAAACCCAGTATGTGAATCTTGGAGAAATGAAGAATCAAGGTTTCGATGGTTCTATGGAGTATGAACAACGATTTAATGACTGGTATGTCTCTGCCCGTGCCAATTTCACTTACAATCGAAATAAAAAGTTGTATGATGATAAACCGACTCCTATATGGCCCTACCAAAGTGAAGCTGGATTTGCCTATCGTCAGCAACGCGGTCTTATAGCTCTAGGTCTTTTTGAGTCAGAAGAAGATATAGCCAATAGCCCCAAACAAAACTTTGGAAACGTTCGTCCTGGTGATATTAAATATAAAGACATCAATGGTGATAACGTTATCGACGCATACGATAAGGTAGCGATTGGCTATACGGACGTACCGGAAATAAATTATGGATTTGGTATTAGTCTGGGCTGGAAAGGATTTGACGCTTCTCTGTTTATGCAGGGAGTAGGAAATGTGACTCGTATTATCGGTGGAGACGCTCTTTATGGTGCCTCTGATAATATAGAGCGTTTAGGACAGATTTACGCAGATGTAGCCGAAAAACGTTGGACAACCAGCAATCCTAATCCTAATGCTACTTATCCACGGCTTTCTATGAGCAAGGTAGAGAATAATCTTCAACCCTCCACCTACTGGCAACGTAATATGAGTTTTCTTCGTTTGAAAAATGTGGAGATAGGATATACCCTTCCGAAGCATATTTATAAACGTCTGGGCATGTCATCAATTCGTGTTTATGCACAGGGTGTCAACCTTTTGACATTCAGCAAATTCAAATTGTGGGATCCCGAACTCGATTCCAACTATGGAAATATATATCCTCAGATGAGAACAATCACCTTAGGTCTTAATCTTAACTTTTAAAGCATATTAGAACTATGAATAAAAAGATACGAATTTTAGGAATATTCCTATACTTCACCGTTGCATTCAGCTTTGTATCATGCAACGATTATCTGGATGTGACTTTGCTCGACCAGCTTACACAAGACGAAACCTTTAGTAAGCGTGTCTCTACCGAACAGTATTTAGCGCATGTTTATAGCTACTTGCCACGGGAATATGAATATCTGGAAGAAGGAAGCGCAGTTCCCCGTAGTGATGAAGCCATGTTCTCCTGGTATCAGTGGGTCAACTACCTCTCTTTCAATAATGGATCATGGGGACCTTCTACTCCAAACTATAATATTTGGAAAGCAAAGTATACAGGCATAAAACAAGCTAGTATATTCATGAACCATGTTGACGAATGTTTGGAGATTGACTCTGAAACGAGACGTATAATGAAAGCAGAAGCACGTTTTCTGCGAGCTTATTATTACTTTGAACTATTCCGTCAATATGGTCCTGTGTATATCTGGGGAGACATCGAATCGGATGAACTTATAAAACCGGAAACGATAGACCGTCATACAGTTGATGAAAACGTAAATTTCATAGCTGAAGAATATGATAAGGCTATTGCAGAACTTCCTGCAGAGATCAGCGATTTCACAAAATGGGCAGGACGTATCACCAAGGGAGCGGCAATGGCTGCCAAAGCGCGCTTAATGCTCTATGCCGCCAGTCCATTGTATAATGGATGCGATCTTTATAAAGGACAAATGAAGAATCTGTATGGTGATTTCCTTTTTCCACAAAGTCCCGATCCTCAAAAATGGGAAAAAGCCGCTAAAGCTGCCAAAGACGTTATAGATATGAACATCTATGAATTGTACAAAGACCAGACTGAAGCAGACCCTTTACTGCGTGCCATCAAATCTTATCAAGGAGTTCTTTTTGAAGAGTGGAATAAAGAAACGATCTGGGGTGCCTGGGGACGTAATCCTACTAATACTGGACTCGGGGCTATAGGTTTCTATCTGTATAGCCGGTGCATGCCTCCTAGAGTTTGTGAATTGGGTGTCGGTGGCTTCTGCCCGTCTCTGAAATTAGTAGATACTTATCCGATGGCTAAATCCGGAAGATATCCTGTTACCGGATATGATAATAACGGGAATCCTGTAATTGATAAGCAATCGGGATATACCAATACCGGTTTTACAGAAAATTTTAAGCAGCCGGGAGCCAGTTTTGCACCTGGATTTAAAGCGCATAATAGCTGCGTCGGACGTGACGCCCGTTTTTATGCTTCTGTATTTCCAAATGGTTTTTATTGGATCAATCAATATAAAGGCATAAAACAAGTTACCTTTTTTACGGGAGGATCGTCCTCGTACTTAGAATCCGGAGATTGTGTCAAAGTCGGATATCTGTGGAGACGCCCACTCGATCCTGCTCTTAATACAGAAAGTGGCAGTTGGGGAACCGTATTCTGGCCCTATTTCCGTTTGGCCGAAATATATCTTGACTATGCTGAAGCTTGCAATGAGAAGCCCGAACGCAATGAAACGGAAGCATTGAAGTATATTAACCTTGTTCGCGAACGTTCCGGTTTAAATGCCCTCGAAACAGCGTATCCGGAAGTGAAAGGCAATAAGGATTTGTTGCGGATGCTGATTCAAAAGGAACGCATGGTAGAATTAGCCTTTGAGGGACACCGATATTATGATGCCCGTCGCTGGATGATTGCTCAACAAGAGTTTCCCGGACCGGAATATTCTCTTAATTTATTGGCCACTTCATACGAAGATTCTTGGTCGCGGACATCAAATGTTTGGAAAGGTGGTCCTCGGGTATTTGAGCCTAAGCATTATTTCTTCCCTATCAATCAAGAACAATTGAGTGAAATGAAGAATATTACTCAGAATTACGGATGGTAAATATATGTAATGGATATAAATATGAAAAAACATAAGACAATACAATTCATAGCTGCTGCACTTTTTATTGCATCGGCATGTACTGATGATCGTGATAATCTCATGGTTAATGATCAAATCGGACTATTGCATTCTACCTATACAGAAACGGAGATATTCCGTGGTATGGATACCCCCTATCAATTATTTGTTATCAAAAGTGGGAAAGGAAAGCAGGAGACAGAAGTTTCCATTTCTGTTGACGAGACTGTTCTTCAGAGTTATAATACGGATAATGGAACATCGATCCAATTATTGCCTTCCGATTGTTATACCATTCTTCAGCCTGCTCTGCGTCTCAACGATTCCGACTATCGGAAAGCTTTTGATATTAAATGGAATGCCGACCGTCTATCCGATCTTCTTTCTACGGGAAAGGAATATGGCTTGCCCATACAAATGAGTGTGGTGCAAAATTTTATCTCTGCAGATGATGAGCGACTAAAAACCATTATTGTACCTACTATTAAGGAACCTTATTTGCAAATGGATGTTCCTGGTATGAGTCCGGTTACTGATTTTATGCCGACTTTCGGCGATTTGAATGAAAGAGAACTGTTCGTAAAGATAAGAACTAATTATTCTAATGACGAAGATATTTCATTTCAGATTGAAGTCGATCCTCAGTTAGTCATTGATTATAATACCGCTCATGGCACAGCTTATAAAATGTTGCCGGAGAGTTCCTTTACTGTAGATAATAAAGGAGTTATATTAACAGGCATGAAGGAAACATTCATTAAAATTAAATACCACAAGAAAGGGTTAATACCGGAAGAGGGTACTTATTTATTTGGTGACTATGTACTTCCACTACGCATTACTTCCGTTTCAAAATATGGTATAAGTCCTGATGCTGCGTCCAAACTGTACACAGTTAAATTCCAACCGGACCCAATAGACAAGAAAGGATGGAGTGTTATAGATTTCAACAACTGTTGTACCCAAGACGGCGGATGGTATCTGAATATGGGATGGGGAGTGGAATCATTGATAGACAATAATCCTGGCACACAATGGCTATGCCGATGGGATGTAAAAGAGCCCTTGCCCTATTACTTTGTATTTGACATGGGGAAAGAATATACATTATTCAGATTTGGATTTGCTAACCCTGTTGCACCAGCAGCACACGTTTGGGCAGGCACATCGAAAGCCGGTTATGTAGAAGCTAGTATTGATAACGAGAATTGGGTTAAATTAAAAGACTGGACTTCTCCCAAAATCGGAGAACCCAACGTTAATATGGATGTTCCTGCGACACAAGCCCGATACATTCGTTTTGTAATAACTGATACCTATCCGACTTATGACGGGCTGAGAGTTAGTCTTGGTGAAGTTTATGCTTGGGGTATGTAACTAAAAACATGAAAATTATGAACTATTTCTCACTATATCTAAAAGGATTGATATGTTTCTGTCTGTTATTTATTACTATGGATAGTCATGCGCTATCCATAGATAAAGGATATAGACAGAATAAAATAAAAGATCTGGCACTTATTTACCAGGGAGGAGTGCATCGTATTGACTGGACTTCGGATCAATTTCTCCCCTATGTGGTACATCAGTTTGCAGATGGACATAAAGACTGGTTATTTGACGGATTCTTGTTTTTGGAGTTCACAGATGGGAAAGGCTGTGGCTTTGCAACACGCTACTCAGATAAAAATGCAAGAAAAAAAGAATGGCTATGGTTATTAGATCGTCTTTTTGAAGATGGAAAAGCGCTGTCTGCCTTAGATCGATGTATCGGAACACAGATTAAAGAAATTGGAAAACCGGATTTTACTCATCAGATAGTACTATGTCTTCCGGAAGTTCTTCCCGGACAAAAAGATTGGGGAGAAGTGGATGGCGAGCCAATGGACTTTTCCAGACAAGAGGATCAGGTGAAGGCCACCCGTTGGTATATCGATGAGTTAATGAAGCGATTCAAACAGGCAAAATACAAACATCTGAAACTATCAGGTTTCTACTGGCTGGCAGAGGATGTTGATTTCACTAAAGATCTGTCAGTTCCATTAAGTAAGTATATTCATTCAATGAACAAAACATTTTGCTGGATTCCGTATTGGCAGGCAAAAGGCTACAACCAATGGAAAGAATTAGGCTTTGATATTGCTTATCAACAACCGAACCACTTTTTTAAAGCCTCTATTCCCGATAAAAGATTGGAAGAAGCATGTCAATCTGCCGCCACTCTGAACATGGGGATGGAACTTGAATTTGACGAAAGAGCATTGTTTGATGCCAAGGACTCGTTTTATAATCGTCTGGTAGCGTATATTGATCATTTTGAAAGACAACAAGCCTTCCGTACATCTGCAATGGCCTATTATAGTGGCAATCATGCTGTTCTTGATATGTATAAATCAACGAACCCGAAAGATCATGAAGTCATGGACAGACTGGCTAATCTGATTGTATCAAGACGTGGCAAGCAAAAAAAAGAATCTCATCAGACCAAAGTTATTGCCCATCGTGGATTCTGGAATACACCCGGATCTGCACAGAACTCGCTAGCAGCTTTAGTGAAAGCTGATTCAATAGGTTGTTACGGTTCGGAATTTGATGTATGGCTGACAGCTGACGATGAGTTGATGTTGAATCATGACGGATGGCATGACGGATACTCTCTGGAGAAAACATCTTCTGACGTGCTACGCACTTTAAAGTTAAGCAATGGGGAGAATATGCCAACTTTAGAGCAGTTCCTTGATAAAGCGAAGAAACTTAAAATACATCTGATACTGGAGATGAAACCCCTCAGTACTCCGGAACGTGAAACGAAAGCCGTTGAAATGATCCTAAAGTTGGTGGAAGAGAAAAAATTGACTCACAGAGTAGAATACATCTCTTTTTCCCGTCATGTGATGTGTGAGTTTATACGTCTGGCACCTCCTAAAACTCCAATTTTGTATTTGGGACAGGATATTTCGCCCAAGGAACTGAAACAATTGGGAGCTACCGGGGCAGATTACAATTATTGGGCTTATCATAAAAATCCGGATTGGTTGAAAGATCTGAAAAATTCAGGGATGACCTCCAATGTATGGACTGTAAATATCCCTTCTGAGATGCAATGGTGTATTGACAATGGTTTTGATCTGATAACCACAGATGCACCGACAGCTTTCTTAGGCTTATAATAATCATTTGGATAATATGCTGATGGAATCTGCCATCAGCATATTATATTTATACTGTTTATACGGACAAGAATAACAAAACAATGAAATCAATTAATATCATAGCAATCATGCTTTTTCTGGCATCATCTTTCATGACGCAAGCTCCTGTTTATCAAGATGTGAATCACCCCATTGGAGACAGAGTGGTAGGCGTATGGAAAACTAACAGCAAACAAGAAAGTCATGTCAGTTGACGAAACAATAACTTTCAGTTTAGCTGTCAAGAACACAGGGAACCGTGAAGGACAGGAAATTGTTCAGCTTTATATCAGAGACATAAAGTCTTTTCTTCCCCGCCCGGTGAAAGAATTAAAGAGATTTAAGAAAGTAAAATTAATGCCGGGTGAAGAAAAAATAGTTTCTTTGTCTATTGATAAAGAGGCATTAAGCTTTTTTGATGCGGAAAAACATGAATGGATTTGTGAACCGGGCAAATTTGAAGCTATCATAGCAGCATCAGCTATGGATATCAAAGATGTTCTCAAATTTGAATTAAAATAAAGATAGAAGCCATGACGAAACGTTTAATCCTTGCATTCGTATTTTTATCCTGGCACTTAGTAGCCTGCTCGAATGGAGATTCGGGAATTTCTTCCGGACTCCCGGATAAGCCTTCTGCGGAAGAAGACTCTCCCGGGACTGAAACGATATCCGAAGAAATGAGAGTGAAAATAACCGGCGAAGATTTATATATATCAGCCAAGTTAGATGCCAAAACCGATATTCTTTATTGGTTCAAGAAGTGTATGTTCAATGAACTGTTCACATTTTATAGAGTAGGAACAATTGACAACAATATGCCTGCTCCTGCCACTCTGCCCGATGTTTCTCCGACTTCTCTTCTGAATCTGGCTTACAGTGACAATATCGGTCCTTTTAATATAACCGGATACGGGTGGTGTGGAGGAAATCATCCCTATCTGGATGAAGTTACTCAAACTGCCCGCAATATCGGTTATCGTATTTATATCGACGGAAAAGAAATAAAGACAGATCTATCGACTCTGACAAAAGAGATAAAGATTGAAGTAATCAATGAAATAATGAACCCTTCCAAAGCCGATACCAGTAGTGGAAAAACACTTCTGAATGAGATCTTATGTATTGAGACTGTCAATTATTCTATTTATAGAAATAACATTCAAGTCTTGGTTACTCATGAATTTCAAAATGAGGCTCCCGTGACAGTACAAATGTATTACGGAATGCAATCTATGTTTGACAAGGAGACACATACATTAACTGCCAATGGCAAGTATGTGGACTGGACAGTACAAAAGGATGTTTCTACCTTTACAAAGAAAGAGTATCCGTCATTTCGCCGTTTCATTGAGAAAAGCGCAAATGCGTATCAATCTTCTTATCTGTTTGCCGACGGATTGGGAAATCATGAAGAAATATCAGATGATGATATTATATTCATAGGAAATTCCAGCAATAAGACGTACCACAAGATTATAGCTGATAGAGAACACAAAAAGGGGGATATTATTCATTGGAGCGGAGTGTATACTTGGTTTAAGTCTCCTGTTTCTGATGATGATGATTTGCTGTGTTATGAAGGTGTTATAGATAATAAAAAGGTCCTTTTTATAGATTGCAAGAAGAGCGTCGACAGGACAATACAGTTGCCTGTCGATTATACAAAGAAGTCTTTTACGATTATAGAGAAAAGTAAATCAATAACAATTACCGGTAATAAAGTAACAGCCAAAGGACTTAGAATTGTATCCGACGGGTCCGGAAGTTGTGTGATTACCTTTGATTAATTTAGAAAACGATATGTGGAAAAATGTGTTAGTTCTGGTTAGCCTCTGTCTGTTGTTTGAAGATGTAAATGCTCAAACTACCAAGAACAGATACTATAAAGCTAATGATGAAAACGTTTCTTACGTGGGACGTACGGAAATACAGAGTGATGGTTCTGTTTCTTTCGACTGGACCGGTACTTATCTTCGTACCCGACTTTCGGGAGGAGAATTGTCTATGAAGATTTCAGATACTGGTATTAATTATTACAATGTTTTTGTAGACAGCCTTTTACACAAAACGGTAAAAGTATCCGGTAAAGATACTTTAATTAATTTCATTTCCGGCATGGATAAAGGCATCCATCATGTGTTGATTCAAAAACGTACGGAAGGGGAATGGGGAAAGACAACCATTCATCAATTTGTGCTTCATAATGAAGGAAAGCTGATGAAAGAAACGGAGTGCCCGTCCAGACATATCGAATTTATCGGTAACTCGTTGACGTGTGGCTATGGTGTAGAAGGGAAAGACCGTAGCGAACCTTATAAAGCTGAAACGGAGAATTGCAACTTATCTTATGCCACTATTATCGCCCGCTATTTCAATGCCGATTATACGCTTATTGCACATTCCGGACGTGGAGTAGTCCGCAATTATGGAGATTCCGTCCGAATATCTGCCGTGACAATGAAAGACCGTATGCTGAATACATTTGATATGAATTTGGATAAGAAATGGGACTTTAAAACATACAAGCCCGATTTGGTGGTTGTTAATTTAGGAACTAATGATTTTTCCACCAATATATATCCGTTGGAAGATGAGTTTATTCATGCTTATAAGCTACTAATAAGCCGTCTTCGTGCAAATTACGGAGATGTCCCTATATTATGCATCAGTCCGGCTATTACTCAACGGCAGATCGTTCAATACATGGAGCGTATGCGCAAAGACTTGAATGATAAGAAAGTTTATATAGCAGTTCTTCCCGAAGGCCTTTGCGATCCGACTACAGACCTAGGAGCAGTATGGCATCCAAATTACAAAGGTCAAATGAAAATGGCTATGTCATTGATTCCTTATATGTCAACTATCACAGGATGGCCATTGAAAAAGGAATCGTTTTATTAAGACTTACCATGTTATATAATTATCAAAATGGCATTTTGTCATTTTGATAATTATAAACTCTCTAACGGGCGTATTTCCATCGTTTCATAGGATAGAGAATAAAATGACAGAGATTTGCCGTTACGGGAAATCACTTTGTTGCGAATATACATCTAGATGTATTCTTTTTGTGTTATTTTTCACACTATTCTGTAATATCTTTCTCTTTTTATATTACTTTGCATCATTCTGATTAATATTTTTCATCCTAAAACAAAGTCTAATAAATAAGATACCCATCATTTTAGAGCTAAAATATGCTCCTTTTAAACGGACTTAGCGTTGCTTTAAAAGCAATGGGACGTTCCTTTAAAAGCAACCTTATGTTTATTTACAATCAACCTTATGTTTTAGCTCAATCAACCTTATGTTTATTTCAAACTATACGGCGTTTTTTATGCAAATGACCGCTCGTTTATTCATAATCATGCATATTAATTCATGATTTTATGCATATCTCTTTCTATCTTTACTCATCTATCAAAAGATAGAAATAGCAAAAACAGGAAAATAAGGAAATTATGCTTCCTGTTTTGCTATTTATCTATCATTTTGTTTTCTGTTTAATTTGTTTTTAATGCCTGTTATTATACTGTGGGTATATCTATTGAATGATGTCAAGTTCTCCAAAACCACTTGATCTTAGTAAAAAACATCGTTACCAAGACAGCTAAAGACGTAATGATTACTCCCCGAAGGAATCCGAGCCACGCATTCTGCTGGAAGTAAGACAACAGCGAGACAAGTCCCAGTATATTAGCCAACGGCATAATGAATAAATCACTAACCACGTAAGCGATCATCGGATTCTGCCCGGACATAACAAGAAAGCGGCTACTTCGCACACATCTGAAATAATCACAGACAAGACTTAAGAATAAGAGCGCAAGGAATGCTAGACCGGAAGTTACAAAGAAATAACTAAAAGTGGCAGGATCTTTCTTGATACCTTCTTGAAAAGGTTCAAAACATAGCCCCAAAAGAAGAAGATATGCTCCGGCATTAAATAGCTTTTTCCATAACAAAGCGATTCCCTCTGTCGGACGTAAGAATATAAATTTGCCAATCAATAACAGCACAAGTGTCGCTAATAAATTCACAGCCAACATACGGGTGTAAAGCCCATAGAGATTAAATACAATAATCACCATAGTCAATATCAGTAACGCAATTCCTATCTTACGGTATTGCGGTGAAGCTGGCTGTTCGGTATCTTTTCGGCCCTTCATCCATTCCATCAAGTACTCACCGGCAATACTGCCGGGAATTACAATAAACAGATATTTCAGATAATCAAACCGATACATCCAGGGCAAAGGAGTATAATTGAACACCACCTGTGTCCAGGAACCTTCGACAGTACTTCCCAAAATGACAGCCATCAGCAGCAATAAAACTCCCAAACGCAACCATCGGTTATGCATCGTAAAAATGTAGAGGGCAGAACCGAAGATGGCCATATTGGCTAACAACAGAATAATCACATTACTAAAATACAGACTGAACGTTCTTCCATCGGCATAAGAAGTAGTAAGCATCATGATTACCGCAATTCCGTATGCGGCTATCTTTATGCCGGTATGTGCCCAGTCCGGCATTTTCAAAGGAATGCGCATGAACATCGGAAACAGAACCGCAAAGCAAAGAATAGCCAGCAGCCAGGCTCTGATGTCCTGCGGAGAACTCAACACATACGGATAAAAATGCTGAATGAAGATGGCAAAGAAAGTCAGTTGTACTCCACGTTTCACCGCTTCATATATTAATTTCAGTTTAGAGTCACCTTTCTCTGCACGCTTACCTATGGAAAAAGGGAAAGCTGCTCCCATCGCAAACAGAAAGAAAGGAAAAACAAGGTCTACCCATGTAATGCCGGGCAAAGAAGGATTGAATATATGATCAGGTGGCGGCGTCTGCGCATGACTCATCCAACCGGGGAGCACCTGCGTTACGATGGTAGCAGAAAGTACCATCGTAATAATCGCATATCCTCTCAAAGCGTCTAATGCATAGGCCCGGTTATTCATAAGGAACCTCCTCTTTTCATTCCTTCCTCTACTTCTTTCCACAGATTTTTGGTAATGATATGTACGATGTCAAATACCATTAATCCGTCCGAACGGCGAAGGTTCATCTCTATCGTTTCCGAAAGTTTGGCAGGGTTGTCATAGAATTGGTCCACTAGAATACCTCCCATAAATTTATTACCTTTCAATATCTGACGTAAATGTTGACAAGAGCCTTCTACACAATACCACGTACCGGATTGAGCCTGCGAATCAGTTTCGTTCCAGATACTCCGGTTCGTTTTTCTGTATTCCTCGATGGTTATGTCCGTATAATAATTACCGGTAGCATAAAGGTCTATCAGCTCGGCATAGCCATAATTTTTATATTCGGGTGTTGCCCAGCTGAAATCTTTGCCCGGATCATATTCTTTGCTGGCAAAGTTTACGCCTACTTCATAATAAGATGGATACCAGGCACCGGTGTAGGTGCCGAAAGAAACGTCAGGGTTGGCTGCCTTTACTTCTTTACGGGCAAGCGCCATGAAATCAGTAATGTTTTTAGTACGCCATTCCAGCCATTTCCGGAAATATTTTCCTGGTTGCGTTATGTATTTCCCATCTGCATTTTTAGTCCAACGGAAAATATCTTCGGGGAAGTTTGCGACTTTTTTACCGATGTATTCTTCAAACTTCTCATGTGACAATGAAGAAAAATCAGCGGTTATTCCATCGTAACGTACCCGGTCGAGCATCAGACCGTCCAGGTCGGGATATTTGGTCACGACTTCTTTCAGAACATTCAGGATATGGGTACGATATTCTTCGTTCAAAGGATTGATCATGGCACCATATTTATGCTTCTCTTCGGTGATTGGAATGATTCCTTTATCGGGAGTGTACACCATCGAAGCCCATTCCGGATGTCCGCTATATACCATTCCACGGTCAAAATAGTTGTGTCCGGCACAGAATACATTCAATGAGGCGTGTATCTCCAGCCCCAGTTCGTGCCCTTTTTTGATAAAGTATCCCAGATAGTCAAAATCACCGGCTTTGGCTCCTTTCCATTCTTTCATTTGCGGAGCATATTCGCTTTTATATAAAACTTCCCCTGTGATCGGACGAATGTCGACAACCGCATGTGTAAAGCCCAGCGATTTGATTTTTTCCAAGTAATAATCAATCGAATCTTTATGACTGAAGCGCTCAAAGTTTGCTTCGGCATCAATCCACATTAAGGCCGGTTTCTTTTTGATAACGATCCGAAAAGGAGAAGCCGGAAGCCCGGCATTATTGCATAATTCCCCCTGCATATAATTCCGGAAACAGTAGCGGACTTCTGTCGGGGCACTAACAGAATCATTCCATACTTTCACAGTAGATGTGCCATTGATGACCTCCGCCTTTGCAGGTCGGAATATACCATCGGAACCTACGATCTCAAAACCTTTCACATTCTGATTTTCCGGAGTCAGTCCTTCCTCTCCATATTCAAAGTCTATTTCTACGGCATTTCCCTGGATACGATAGGTCTTGTAGACAGGACCGGAATATTGGAATCCTTTTTGGCCGTAAGTCTGGGCTAGTGCCCAATAAGCTAACCGCTCTCCAACCTTGATCTTATAAGGTGAATGTATAAAGAGTTCGCTGCCTGCGTCTCCGGTGGTCACCATTCCCACTCCGGGAACTTCCTTCATCAGCTCCAACTGACATTGACGGAACCATGCCCAATCCAACTTGTCATTCCCTTCGGACTTCCAGGGAGCAATCTGGACATAATAAAATGGCATTTCAGCATTATGAAAGAAATTTCTCCATTGAGAGACCATGGCGGGAAAAAGCTTTTTATAAAGAGCAGGATCGGGAGTATTCGCCTCGCCTTGGTACCAGATAACTCCTTTGACAGGGAATCCTTTCCATGGATTTACCATAGCGTTCCACAACAGGGTAGGCGTCCCGGCAGCCCATTCGAATTTATCCTGATTTGTATCCGGCAAGGTTACTTCGGAAAAATGAGATAAGGTTTCTTTGTCCATCCATGCTTCGATCTTTGACATACTCCAGGAGCAATGTATTAATCCTACAGGCACGTCCAAAGATTGTTGCAACAGATTGCCGAAGAAATAAGCTGTTGCACTGAAATCGGCCACTTCTTCCGAAGATGCTTCACTCCATTGTCCGTCTATTCCTTCTTCTTTCGGAGTCGTGCTCCAATCGTTCTTTACGGTGTAAAGTCTTAATGGTCGTTTAGGATTAGCGGACACGATATAGGGCTGCGAACCATAGACCGGTTGTCCGCGGAACCCTTTTACCGGCATTTCCATATTCGACTGTCCGGAGCAGAACCAGACTTCACCGATCAGGATATTTTTTAAGGTCAGCTCTTCTCCGTCCGAAAAAGTAATGGTATATGGTCCGCCGGCTTCCGGAGTCGGAAGAGCCAGTGTCCATTGTCCGTTCCGGTCACAATCTGCATAGATTTTCCGATGATTCCATGAAGCGGAAGCATATACACGTTTTCCGGGAGTAGCCTTTCCACGAAAAGTAACTTCTGCTTGTTGCTGCAACACCATGTTGTCTCCCCAAATGGAGGTCAGGGTTACTTTAGCTTCTGTTTTCAGAACAAAGAACAAACTTATAAGTAGCCAAAAGTATCTGTTTCTGAACATATGATTTTAGTTTATTTGTTTTCAATAGTTTGAGTATATACATTACCAAAACGGTCAGTCACCTTAATCTCTAGCCTTGCGTTTGGGTCATGAGGAGTTGCATGAAAGAGATGCTCGGTGAGAACCGGAGATATCCAGTCATATTTCACCTTTTCCTTATCTGAACAGATGACTTTTGCCATAGGATCATATCCTTTGTACTTTTGCATTTCGCCCATCCTTTGTCCATTTTCATACCATTCTACCTTCCACAGATCATCCCAGTTCCATACATTGGCTATGATATCAGAAGGATATTCATCCGACGATCCTGCCGGATAAGCATGAAACTGGTGTTCCAGCGGATAACCTGCGCTTTTATAAATCCACTTCAATTGATCTCCGTTCACTTCATATATACCGTAACCTCTGGGAGTTCCGTCTACATTGATGTCTGCACGCCACCAAGTGCCACACACTGCTGCCGTATTATGCTCCATCAACGAATCATTGAAACAAACGTTCGTATTGAAATGGGTATGCCCGGAAATGATATGCGCATTATAGCCCTCCAAGAGTTTATATAGTGCAGCTGTATTCACTGTTTCATCCTGATCCAAAGTATTATATCTTAACTTTTTCTGAAGGCTGGAGGGAATGTGCATGACCACAAATACCAGCTTATCCCTGGACACATACGAAAGGTCTTTTTCCAGCCATGCAAAAGTCCGTTCATCAATATATCCGATGTACTGGTAGTCACGATTGACATAGAAACAATTGTCGAGTACAATGTAATGGGCTTTTCCTTTATTAAACGAATAGTAGATGGGGCCGAAATAACTTTCAAAAGTATGGTACGAGTACTCAAAAGTACGTCCTCCGTAGGTCATGTCATGGTTGCCGATAGCACGATAAACGGGAAAGTCCAAAGTAGATACGGTATTAATGTAAGATGGATACAAAGAGGGGGTATCACCCACGATGTCTCCACAATCAATACCGAATATGTCTCTTTTTCCCGAATAAGGCTGTACATATTCTTTTATATCCTGCAGGAATCTGCCATAGGCTTTCACATCGTCTTCGGAAGTGACTTGCACATCAGCCTGCACCAGAAACAGATGATTCGCATCATTCTGAGGATTTTTCATCAACTCAAAATTATATCCGTCTTGTTTATCCATCTCTATTTGTTGATGGAATAAGGGAATGGTCTTTTCTGTTTTCGGCTGATAACCGGAAGGCACGGACAAGTAAACAAACCGGGCATCCCTTTGAGGAGCAAGCACATATTCGCCCGACTTATTAGTCAGAACACAGTCGATTCCGTCCGTTACAACTACTCCTTGAAGTCCTTTCCCATGACAGGTTACCTTTCCACGAATAGTACCGGATAAATTTTGAGCCTGCAAGTTCAAACTCAAACTCATCAAAATGACAAGTTGTAATAAATATATTTTCATAGTTATCTATTGTTCTTTATACAAATAAGGCAATTCATTAACATTAAGTCTGAACCTTGCGGCTCAGACTTAGTGCTATGAATAGAAAGGAGAATACTTGTATTGAGTATATTCTCAGATTGAATTATCAACTTCCTATTTTTGAACGGACTCCAGATAGTTATCAAATCCTGTCTTGAAAGCGTTCCAATAGTCGTACATCTTGATATGACAGAGGTCGAATGCGAAGAAGCCGTCGCTATTGTTTATACATGCGTCGATGGCATCAGGTATTTTAGCGGCTTGTCCACCGTTAGTCCATCCGGTACCATTGCCTATGTCCGGACCTCCGGAGAAGGGAACGTCACCTTTCAGCAACTCGCGACCGTTTTTGCAAAATCCCTCCATTGTCCATTCGCCGCTACCATAAATCTTATCGACAGATGCATAAGCACCTAAGAATATATAATCCAGATGATCGGCATAACCATAGTTCTTATAATCTGCTGTTGCCCATTTAGGATAGTAGGCTGAGGTGTCATATTTAGGACTTGCCCAATTTACTCCCGAAGTATAATAACTGGAATACCATGCGCCTACATACACTCCAAAATTGATTTCTGAATTTACGGATTTTACTTTCTCACGTGCCTTGACGATAAAGTCGTGAATCACTTTTACACGAAATTCCAACCATTTCTTGAAATAGGCAGGCTGATCTGAAGGTATCTCATCTGTGCCTGGTGCCATAATGTCTTCCGGAAAATGAGCAACTGTTTCCCCAATGTACTCTTCAAACTTCTGTTTAGAAACAGCCGAGAAATCACTTTCCAAGCCATAATCGTCATAACGGCAACGGTCCAGAATTATTCCATCCAAGTCATATTTAGCCAGGTCACCCAGTAACTGCAAAACGAAGTTCTGCACATCATCGTTAGCCGGATTCAAAAATTTAGCTCCATAATCGGTCTCGTCATTCAACAAATCCATCGTATTTGTCAGACCGTCAGCGAGATTAGCCACACTTGCCCATTCCTTCTTCGAGTCATCACGGAACAGTATTCCATCTGATCCGAGGTTATAGGGACATAAGTAACCACCGACAAAAGTATTGACTGATGCGTGCACTTTCAATCCCTGACTTCTGGCTGCATCTATAAATGCCTGCAGGTAATCCCATGTTTCAGTACGTTCATAATATACATAACCCGAACTTCCCCACACATCCATTCGCTTCACCTGATCTACTACAGTAGTGTTGAACAAAACATCTCCTGTAGTGGGACGCACGTCAACAATGATATCAGTAAACCCTGCGTTTTTTACTTTCACCATATCTGTGGAGATATTCTCCTTATTATTCGCATAATCCGGAAAATTAGCTGCCGCATCAATCCAGACATAGCGTGGCTTAACTTCTGTAACGTCTGGATTTTCCGGTTCTTCTGTTGAATTATCATTCCAGGGCCATCCGGGGATTCCATCAGAATCATCACTACATGAAGTGATAGTAACCATTCCGCAAAACGCCAATAATAATATTTTAAAAAGATTTCTCATATTATACATGTTTATTAATGTCAGTAACTCTTTTGAAACACATTAATTATTTGTCGATACAATCAAATTCATACCCTCCGATAATCTTACAGTTGTTGTCAACATAGTAAAGACGAAGTTTATATCCATCTGTAGTTGGAGCAAGCAGTACATCACCTGTTGCCGCTACACCATCTGCAGAACCGAACGAAGAAAGTGAAGGATTGAATGTCAAAGCATCTGAAGTAGATACCGTACCAGTGAACGATCCGTCCGAGGTTACATCGTACATATATAAATACGGAGTGCCGCCCCATTGCGGGAAGTGAGCCGTAGATACCAATACAAGATACTGTGCATTATTGAACGTTCTTGCATCCAGACAATTATTATTCATTGCCCAGGAATTGCCATTGTCCGAATTGGATAAAGACTTGGACGCATTATTACTTGTTCCATTCACCCAATAAAGTACGTTAGGATCATAATAGGATAAGAAATAATCACTTTGTGCAGTAGTTCCTTTGGTGACAACCTTCGTGTTTGACACAGGAGATCCCCAATAGCCAACACCATTTACCGATACTACTTCAGGACTTCCCAATACACCGTTTGTTATAATCCAGCGAACAAACGTGTTAGAACCGGACGAGGCTGTTCCGTCACACGTAGCAATAATAGCGGCATTTGTATTGATATCGCCCTGTACAGATACTTTTGTACCCATATCCAGACTTGTATTGTTGGTATAAGATGTCAATAAAGTTGGAGCTGTGGTTACAGAAGAAGTCTTATAGATAGAGAAGGATTTACCATTAGCTGCTTTTGTTGCCAATAATATGTTTCCTTTACTATCACTTGTCACACAACCTAAAGATGCAACACCTACACTTCCCAAAGTCATATTGCCAATCTTACTTCCTGTAGAGGCATTATAATAGGTAGGAGCAGTAGAACCGTCCCCTAAGCAAACAACTAAATTATTGCCATTAACGGCCAGTGAAGGTGAGTTGGCTGAAGTCCAGGGCAAACCTATAACTCCCATATCCAATTTAAACAATTCTGTCTCACTGCCTTTTCTATATCCATAAGGGATCTTATCCGGCACTGCCTTCTGAACTGTGTACGTCTGCTTCGTCACTCCGTCGTGAGCGATGACCGTCAGTTCTACAGGTGAATTGAAGTCAAGCGCCTCTGTCTTAGGATCCGGCGACATTGTCGCATGAGAGGAAAGTGAATATTCTGCCAGACAGGAAGATAAATCTTCTGCAGAAATCAGAGATACCGTCTTATGCTCTTCGTCAATAATTCCACTAATATCTTCGGCCGGTATTGAGAAACTTAATAACTGACATTTATTGGATTTCACTCTTTCACCCGTAATGCAGATTTGTTTCTTATATCCCTGCGCATCTGTATAAGTGAAGTAATTTTCTTTAGTCAAATCCAATATCGTCAAAACAGGGTTAATAGTACAGTTAGGAGCTAACTTTGCCTGGACCCTCATTGTCTTCATATATTCCGCCGTTTCATTTTCACTGTCTTCCGGATAAAACCATGGTATAGGAATCACATATTTATCTACAGACGCATCCGCAATTGTGTAGACAACAGCTTCTTTGTCCACATAAGGACCTGATGTAAAAAGTGCGGTCAAGCTTGTGATTCCCTGCCGCTCAGCAGTTGGAAGTACATATTCCGGATCTTGGCAGGAACTCATTAATGCCAATACTCCTAATAGTAAATATTGTATATTCTTTTTCATAATTGTTTTCATTTTAGATTTATTGCCATTCTGCATATTGAGTTACCGCACCGTTATTGTCCAACTCCGCCTGTGGCATAGGGAAACGGTACATCTTAGTCGGGAAGTTACGATCTTTGTCATCACACTCTACATAAATGTAATTGAACGAACCGTTTGCATTCTGTTCTATCTTAAGTCCATGAAGACGGATACCGGTGAATGCCGTTGCAGATAGTCTCCAGCGACGCATATCCCAATAATAGTGTCCTTCATAAGCTAATTCGACTTTACGTTCCTGACGAATCGCTTTCATCAGGTCTTCTCCGCTCTTGTCCGAATAAGGCAAGCCGACTCTGTTACGAATGTCTTTGATGTCTTTATTGGCTTTATCGGCATAGCCACTCAAATGATAGCAAGCCTCGGCATGATTTAGTAACACTTCGGCATAACGAATTTCGGTCCATGGCTGTGTACTTGCCTGCACAGAAGTGAAACTATGAGTCTCATCCACCAGCTTACGCAAATAATAACCTGTGGTAGAACGTCCTTCTGGTTTGGCATCCGTTTTCCATGCAGCCCAACCATCAGTACCATTGACATAAGATGCGATCGTTCTGCCTTTCCACGTCGCACCATTATAAAGAATGGTTGCTTTGAAGCGTGGTTCAAGTTTATCGTATGGAGGAGTTGCCGTTGTTCCTTCTGCAGTATGCCAGGTACTCCAATCCGGAAAACCGCTACCGTCCGCATATTCATAAGATTCTACCATTTCTTGTGTCGGAGTTCCAAATCCTCCGGTCATTGAATTACCATCCAACGCTTTATCACCTCCGGGAGCCATATAGCCGTCAAAATCATGAGTCACAGTAGAACTCTTGTCATAGCAATATTGCAGAATAGCTTCCTGACTTCCTGCTTTAAATGCATTAGAATAATTCTCTTTTTCTTCCAGCTTATATCCCATGCCCATCACTTCTTCGGCAGCGATCCGGGCATCATCCCATCTTTCTGCATAAAGCATTGCCCGTGACAGCATTGCATAAGCTGCTCCGCTAGTCAGACGTCCATTAGGGGTTTTATCAACCGGTAAATGTTCGCCCGCAAACTTCAGGTCCTCATATACAAAGTTCCATCCTTCTGCTTCGGAACTGACCGGCATATCCTTCTTTATATTATCCAGATCTTCATCATATATAATGACTTCCTTATAACGTTTTACCAAGTCGGTATATAAATACCCTCTGAAGAAGCGCATTTCCGCTTCCAGCCGTTCTTGTTCCGTCTGACCGAATGAGGCGTATTTTTTCAGTTTATTGAGACCTTCATTGACACGGCGTACATATTCATACATCGTTCCCCAATTGCCTAAATAAGTGCTGACATAACTTACTGTCAGAACGGATCCTCCATAAGCGATTTCGCTAGGTATCTGGCATTTAGACATATAGTTATAGGAACCGTATTTGAGTTGGTCTGTCAACGCTTCCGTCATGCCTGCCAGGCATTGTCCGTCACGATAAACTCCTAAATAATCGATATAACGGTAGAAATCGTTGACAGCTTGTTCGGCATATTCCAGTTTACTCCATACTAGTTTATCTGATGCTTTGTCCGTCGGTGTCATGTCTAGATAATCACTACATGAACCAAGCCCTAAAGAGGCTCCCAACAATATGATACTTATAAATTTTGTTTTCATAATAAATCTTTTAAAGGTTTAGAAAGTCAGAGTTATACCGCCCATGATTGTGCGTTGTTGAGGATAATATCCGTTATTCACTCCCGGAGATTCGGGGTCGATTCCATCGGGAAGACCGGAGATCGTGAATAAATTGGAACCTTCTACATAAATTCTAAGATTCTGAATTCCCACAGGGCTCATCCACTTTTTAGGGAATGTATAACCTAGCTGTGCCGATTTGAGACGAAGGTATCTGCCATTACGCAACCAGAAGGTAGAAGCTAATCCATTGTCTCCTCCATGTCCTTGATTTCCCAGAGTCAGACGTGGGAATGTTCCATTCGGATTTTCCGTGGTATACGCATTCTGAACCAGATATAAAGGTGAGTTGGCACCTTCTTTGAATGCTTGTGTCCAGACCGTATTGTCATCATAACCATTATAGTAAGTTCCGGTTAATGATACATCGAACAATGCGCCTCCGGTAAATTGTGCGCTTAAATCAAATCCGTTCCAGGCACAATTCAAGTTCAGACCATAAGTCAGTTCCGGACGATTGCCCCGTCCTACACGTGTTCTGTCATCTTCATCTATTTTGCCATCGCCATTTAAATCCTTATATTTGATGTCACCTACATTAGGACGGGTTCCATACCATGCGGAATTATCAATTTCTTCTTCCGAACGGAACAAACCTTCTGCCACCCATACGACTGAAGCGTCTACACTGCGACCTGTACGTTTTCTCCATTCTACAGTATTGGGACTATCCGGATAACGAAGATAGCGATTTCTTGCAAAAGTCAAGTTGAAACTGGCTCCATAAGAAAATGGTTTCCCTGCCAGATTTAATTTATTACGATGACTCACTGTGATTTCAACTCCCTTGCTGTCTACCTTGTTATAATTGGCATATGTATAATAATATCCTCCCATTGATGGCGGATAATCGCCTCCCATTGCTGTCAGAATATCATAGGTATAGTTATAGAATGCATCAAACTCCATACCCAGTAAACCATTCCACATGGTAAAGTCGAAACCTGCATTGTAAGTTAACGTGTTTTCCCACGTCAGAGTAGGATTTGCAATTACAGATGCACGCAGTGCCTGCATGACTTTTCCGTTCAGAATTGTCTGGTACGCATTTTTGTTACCGTCCATCAGGTTATAGGTACTAAGAAATGCATACGGACTCACATCGTCATTACCCAACAAACCGACAGATGCACGTATTTTCATATCATCCAGGAAAGTCAGATCGGACATAAAGTTTTCTTTAGATATTCTCCACGCTACTGATGCTGATGGGAAAAATGCCCAACGTTTTCCACTTACATTACCCGCAAACTTATACGAACCGTCATATCGTCCTGTGAATTCTGCCAGATACTTATTGTCATAGTCGTATTTCAAACGGAAAACGTAACCAATGCTACGATTGGCATCGCTATATCCGGAAATGGGGGAGTCTGCCGGTTGTCCGAAACTCAGTTCCGGAAGTTCTGCAAAACTCATATTCTTATTATATCCGGAGAAACTGTTTTCTTTATAATCACGGATTTCCGCAAGTACCATGGCTTCTACATTATGCTTACCGAAAGAATTCGCATAATTGATGCTTCCCTGGCCTACCATTTGACGGGAACTGAATTGTCCTTCACCTAAATTTATTCCATTTGCAGTTCCACGAGGATCATCCGCTTTAGTCCAAGTCCAGTCCGTAGTGGAGGTCGGCATTTTATTGATATAAGTAGAATAAGGCGTATTTAGGTTCTTATTATGTGAGGTCTTGTAGTCATAAGCTCCGGTAACCTTTACACTTAATCCTTTTACCCAAGGCAGATTATATTGTAAAGAGAGGTTAGTCTGCAAATCAAAGCTATTAGTATGTTTGTAGCCGGATTCATAAATAGCTGCTAGCGGACTATTCGGTAAGCTTGTATTATTCTGTGTAGTAGCGGTATAAAGTCCATCATATTTTTCCGGTAAATACGGATGCATCATGACAGTCTGGTGAGCTACCGATAACCAGCCCTGTTCTCCCAATTCGGAATTAGAATCCGTACCACCGGAAGCATATCCCGGAGTTTCACGTTTTCCTACATTTCCGGCAACTCCCAAACTTAACTGGAAATTCTTGGCCAGCTGAGTTTCAATGTTAGTTCTTAAGTTGTACCGTTTATAAGTAAAGTTATCAATATTACCATCCTGTCCCAAATAGCCGACAGATGTGAAATAACGCATTTTGTCACTACCACCCTGTACGGTGATGTTGTGTTTCTGATTGATACCTGTGCCAAACACTTTATCAATATAATTGACGTTATCCCATCCATCAGTAGGGTCGCCGTTCAACATCGCTTCCACATTTGCTTTTGTGAATACCGGTGTATATTGTTTCATGTCCGCAATACTTCCGTTAGCCAGCTTATCCATCATATCAGCCATATTATAATAATATGCAAACTGGGGACCATTCATAAACTGTGGGAAGTTTGCATTCATAGATGCTCCTATTGAACCGTTATATGTGATTCTTGACTTTCCTTCCTGTCCTCTCTTTGTTGTAACGATGATAACACCACCTGCGCCTTTCAAACCGTACACAGCCGCAGAAGCTCCATCTTTCAAGACAGATACACTCTCAATATCATTAGGATCAATGTCATTGATGGAACGAGGCATACCATCTACAATATAAGTAACATTGTAAATAGAACCACGAACCCGCAATACTGCTTGGTCATCACCCGGTTCTCCGGAGACTTGAACAGAAGAAATGCCCGGCAAACGTCCGCCTAACAAACTTGATACATTGGTTGCCGGTGCCTTTAACAGTTCGTCGCCTTTGACCGCAGAAACCGCTCCTGTCAGGGATTGTTTTTTTGCAGTACCATAACCAACAACAATCACTTCATCCAGAGATGCCACATCATCCTTCATCACCACATTGATCGTTTTCTGTCCGGCAACTTTTATATCTTGTTCCGCCATACCTACATATGAGAAAGACAATATATCTTTTGAAGTCGCCTGAATGCTGTATTTTCCATTAACATCTGTAACTGTACCATTAGTACTCCCCTTTACTACAACACTTACACCAGGTAGAGATTCTCCTGTCTCATCAGTAACAGTACCTTGCACCAAACTCTGTGCATGAGCATTGATAGCACATGCAAAAAGTGCGCATATTGAGAAAAGAAATATCTTCAATATGCGAGAGTTTTGCTTAATTTTTGAGTTAAACTCTGTCATAGAATTAATTTTTAGATTATTAATAAGATTGGTTAACATAATAATTCATTGTTTCTATAGCTGTTCCAATACTTTCCAGCATTGAAATAATCCCCTTGGTACATGAAAGCACCCTTTCCATTTACCACCTTTCAGCGGTAACAAAACTTCCCCTCTGCGATTCAGATATCCGTACCATTCCGGATATTCCGGATCTTTGAAGTGCGACCATGTGTAGTCATGCACTTTTTCAAACCATTCCAGACATTTCCTGTCTCCGGTCAGCTGATAACCTTTCAGCAGTGATATCAGAGATTCAATATGCACCCACCAAAGTTTCTGATCCCATTCCAATTGCTGGGGAGGACAACCGTTACGGTCCATAAAGTAATAGATACCTCCATATTGCTTGTCCCAACCGTAGTCGAGCATTGTCAGGGTTACGTCTTTTGCTTTTTCTATCAATTTCGGACGATTCAGGCGTTTGCCCAAATCCATGATGAACCACATCGCTTCAATAGCATGACCGGGAGTCACCTGGCGTCCTTCGAAGCAATCCACCAGATTACCGTCCATATCGACATTCTCAACAATGATGCCCCCCAGGTCCGGACGATAAAAGACATCCATCACTTCATGGATACAGGTTTCCATCGTCTGTTCCAGATAACCGGGATCCAGAAGATGTTCGATCTCCAAAGCCAGATTACAGAGAATCATCGGGAGAGCGAAGTTCTTCAGATTACGAGTACCCGGATGAAGCTTGTTCCACTTGCCTTTCGGATTATCAACCTTAGAAAGGATGATTTCAAAGGTCTTCTTTGCTATGTCCGCATACTCCTGATTTCCCGTAGCAAGACTCAGCTGTCCAAAGGCCATCGTGGCGAAAGTATATGAGAAAATATTGTATGGTTCTACCAGTGGTCTACCCGAACGGTCGAGTGAAAAGTACCAGTTATAATTCCCGTCATGTCCGTATTTTTTTAAGAATTCACCACCCTGAACGGCACAATCCAGCCATTCCTGTCGTTTTTCCACTTTGTTGTAAAGCATGGAGAACATCCATACCTCACGTCCCTGCAACCAGATGAACTTATCCGTATCGAAAACCTTCCCTTCACGGTCCAGGCAGCTGAAATAACCGCCAAACTCAATATCTTGGGAGTGCTCGAGCCAGAATGGAAGGACATTGTCCAACAATTCATCCCGGTACTGATTCGCTAGTTTCTTAAAATCCATAATATTGTTTTTATTATAGATAGGTATAGGGTACACCGAAGGCGGGAAACGTTTCTTGAATGGCCATGCAGAAAACCGCCTGCGGCTTCTCTATACTTCTCAGTTGTTGTTAGTTTACTGTTATTAAGGTCTCTTTCTTTCTTCTACTGTTCCGACCGGGTCCAGTATCTTTCAATCTCTTCCAGTGACTTTCCTGTGGTCTCCGGCACGAGTTTCCATACGATGAGCATATACGGCACGCACATGACTGCGAACAGGAAGAATGTTCCGGCGGGGGTGAGATTCTGGAGCATCCAGGGGGTTAGCTGTCCGATCAGGTACGTTCCTATCCACAGGGCGAATCCTGCAATGGACATCGCCAGTCCGCGCACCTTGGTGGGGTACATCTCCGAAAGGAGCACGAACACCACGGCACAGATGGAGACGGCACAGCAGAATACATAGAACAGGAAGAAAACGAGCAGGAAGAGGCTGGATACTCCCCAGGAATCACCGAAGAGGAAGTAAATGCCGATCAGCAGGAGGGAGACAACCATCCCCGAAACTCCGTAATAGACCAGTTGCTTGCG
>NZ_QTLF01000042.1:0-31329 GCF_003434395.1 Bacteroides sp. AM23-12 | reverse complement strand
TATATTTTGTTGTGATATTTAATACTGCAAATGTAAATGTGTCAAAACCTTGCAGCCTGTATGCGTACTTGTTCAGTTGGGGCTGGTTGTAAGTGAGCGATGCAAAGCGGATAGTAAAATTGGTATATGCTGACGGGATGATGAGAGTCTTTGTATAATCGGCAGTAAAAGAGGATATCTTGCTTTTTTGCTGTTCCGGTATTTGTTCCAATGATTTGCCGTCTATTAATATATCCGTTATGCGCAAAGAAATATCAGAGTGTTTCTCCTTCATCATTTCGGAGTCAAAAGTAACTATTCCGCGGCTACATCCGAAATAGAAAGTTCCATTGCGATAAAAAGATGCGTTTTGATTAAAGAGGTTATCTGCTAATCCATCTGCAACAGTAAAAGTCCGTACTCTTCCTTTTTCCTCCCCGGTGATAGTCAATCTTGCCAATCCTTGATTAGTGCCTAACCAAAGGTTTCCATGATTATCTTCTTCCATACTGCCTACCATATCTCCCGGTAAATTGTATGCTTGATGGACGGATTCAAAACAATCATCTTGTACATTATACAGACAAAGTCCGCTTCCTTCTGTGCCTACCCATATTCTGCCGCTTTTATCCAATAGAAAACAAAGGGGAGTATTGACCGGTAACAGTTTGTTCTCCATACAGTAGTTTTGGCAATGTAATGTTTCCGGTTGCTCCATATTTCCAGTTACATGAACTATACCATTATTGTTGGTTGCCAGCCACAAGGAGCCGTCATTATCTTCCATTATGCAGGTAATTTCTTTAGAGAGTAAGGCATCAATGCCAGGCATACGGCTGAAACAATATTCACGACCATCCTTATATCGGACTCCAACTCCCTTATAGGTGCCTAGCCACCAATTCCCCTTATGGTCTTCATGTACCCAATATACCAGATCATGAGGAATGAAACCACAATTTGAAGTCTTATATTGGTGGATAATCTTTCCATTCTGACAAGCCATCACTCCGCCATCATGAATGGCGAGCAGCACTTCTTGGGAAGTAGGGCTGTAGGAAATGTGATAGGGACGTTTGGAGGGTATTAAAGATATCTTCTTGTCTCTCGACTGGTAATCCACTCCATATCCGAAACCAATCCAGGAAGCTCCATTCTCTTCTATATATAAGGTAGAGATCAAATCAGTAAAGAACTTCCCCGTTACCACGTGGGTAGAGGACATCAAAAGAACGTGCGTGTGTATCTGCATGAAAAACTCCTGTTCCTTTTGTTCCAATCCACATCAATCCGTTTTTATCTCGAAAAACGGTGTTCACTTCGCGTACGGGCAAATAATGTTCTGGGTTCGATTCTTTGTAATTGATGAACGTCCCTTCGTTAGCCATATTCATAATGCCAATTCCATCCCGGCTTCCCAGCCATAACGAATGTGTCTGCAAGTCTTCATGGATAGAATAAATATAATCAGAAGGGATAGAGGAAATATTCAGAGGATCGTATCTGTAATTTTTTTCAATAGACAATGTCTGCTTGTCCGAAGAGAAATTAACCTTATAAAGACCATACCCGCTTGTTCCCACCCATAGAACTCCTCTGGAATCCTGAAATAATGACAAAACGGAATTGTTTTCGCTCAATGGAGGGTAATGGATGAACTTATTCTCTTTTATGTGATAACGGTAGAGCCCGTCTTGCCAGGTACCAATCAGTAAATCACCATTTTCATCTTCAAGTATGGTTTGAACATTCTTTTGTTCGGGTACTTCGCCTTTACAATTCTTGTGTGTCATCAGGACCAATGTATCCTGTCCTGCATCATAATATGCCATTCCACGGATATATCCCAGATAGACTTTGTTCTCTTTGGTTACGTGGATTTCGTTCAAACGATGTTTGTTGATTCCTTCCAGTTGCATTTTTCTCATTTGTCCCGTTTGCTTATCGAGTACACAGAGACCTTCATGAGTTCCTATCCATAGTCTGTGGGAATAGTCTTCTTCTACGCAAAGTACATTATTATTGGTCAGTAGTCCCGGAGTGTAAAGATTTGATTTATATGTTCTGACTTCATAACCATCATACCGGAATAATCCATAGAAGGTGGGAATCCAGATGTAACCGTCCCGATCTTGATAGACCTGATGAACCATACTGTTGGGTAATCCGTCCGGAGTTGAGAATTGTTTGAATTCTAAATTCTTCAGACGATCCTGTGCATGGACGGGAAACATTAATAAAGTTGTTGTAATAAGAAGTAGCCAGAATATTCTATATACCATTATACTGCATTCTATTAGATTCCATTTAACAAATATACAAGATTATCTTTAGATTCTTGCGTAAATAAATAAAAATATAGAATCCGGGAATTACAGTCTATGATTTTAGAGCCTCTATTCTCTTAGTTTAGAGGCTCTGTTTAGTACTAATAGAGCCTCTGTTTACTAGATTTGCAGGCTCTGTTTATTATTAATTTTATACGTCGAATAATTGATTCAACCCCTCGCTCATACTCGGATGTGTGAAGATGAAGTCACGCAGGAACGTAGAAGTCTGTCCTGTCTTCATAGCCATTGCAACCATATTGATCAGTTCCGGAGCATCGGTACAGAACAGGGTACATCCCATAATCTTACCGCTATGGCTATTGATAATAGCTTTCAGCATCCCATCAGTCTGTTGCAAGGTACGCGAACGGACAATGGAGGTTGCCGGCAGTCGGGAGACTTTGAAAGAATACCCCTTTCTCAGTGCCTCCTCTTCCGTAATTCCGATATGTGCCAATGGCGGATCGATAAATACAGCATAAGGCAGAGGATCTCTGTCGTTGATGTCACGTTTCTTGTCCCCGAAAAGCTGATCCCGGATAATACGAAAATCATCCAGTGAGACATAGGTAAATTGGGCTCCTCCTTTTACATCTCCCATTGCCCATATATGAGGGGCATTGGTATGTAATTGGTCATTGACTACAATTGCCCCGTGCGCATCGACTTCTACACCAGCTGCTTGCAGGTTCAGTCCTTCAATCATTGGTTTGCGGCCTGTGGCAATAAGGATCGCATCACCGTCTACAAAGTAAGGAGTGCCGTCCGAAGTATCCGAATAAGTCAGAGTTACCCCGTCGTGTGTATCATGGATCGATTGAGTACGGACATTCAGACGAATCTCGACTCCTTTCTTCTCCATCACTTCCCGAACGCTTTTTGCAATATCCGAATCATTGCGGGGCATGAATCTGTTTCCTGCTTCGAGAAGAGTCACTTTACTTCCGAAGCCGGCGTACATCGAAGCAAACTCCAGTCCGATATAGCCTCCGCCTACAATAATCAGGTGCTTTGGCAGAATATCCAACTCCAGAAGAGTGGTACTGGTGTACACATTTCGACTTTGCTGAATACCCTCTATATTGGGAATAATAGGTGTAGAGCCGGTATTGATAAAAATCTCTTTTCCCTGCAGTTCGATTTCTTCTTCGGGAAGAGCAACTTTCACCGTATTGGCTGAAACGAGAGACCCTTTACCTGTGTAAATAGTCACATTAGGGCGTTTGCTTAATTTCTCGTAGTTATTTTCTCTTAAAAAAGAGGTAAGTTTGTTTTTTCTGGCAATCGCCTGCCTATACATGTTACTCTGCTTATCAAAATCATTGTGATAAAGCAGGGTGGAAATCTCTGATTCGTGAATCAAAGTTTTGGTTGGTATACAGGCTACGTTAGGGCAAGCCCCTCCGTACATTTCATCGGACTGTTCGACGACAGCGACCTGCCATCCTCTGTTGGAAAGTTCGGCAGCCAGTGTTTTTCCTGCCTTGCCGAACCCTATAATAATTGCATCATATTGTTTCATAACTTCCTTTCATTAACGATTTATACTCAGCTATTATAACACATGAAGAGTATATTTGTTTTGCGTCATATCCGGGAAGCAAAGGTGTCCGTAGCGGACAGAATCAACTTTTTTTCAGTGTTTTGAGTACGCGTTGTGACGAGTCTGAAAGAAGCACTACGGCTCCTGCGAGAATAACGATATCTTTGATAACCAGTCTTCCGGCACCGGACAATAGCGGGAAGCCAAATTCATCTCCACCCAGATTCGGAACCCAGACTTCGGGCGTGGTGACAAGAAAGGATAGTGTGCCTAACGTCATAATGATGGCGAGCGTGTCACCTACCAGCGCTACTTTCGGGAAGAAAATGCCCAGGAATACCAGAATGCCGATACTCATGATGAGCGCTCCTAATCCATAGGAGAAAGTATAAGTGCGATTGGCTTCGTGCCAGGCGCGGTTTTCCGGAACGAAGGCTCCTTCCGGATTTTTGTGGTCTTTGTATTCAGGAGCATCTTTCGCATAGAAGAAGCTCATGAAGGGACTGTTGGCTACGAAAGGAACAATTCCGTCGGCTTCGTAGTGGAAATATTTCAGTCCACCAATCCATACGAATACGACTAAGATAGCTACACGGATAAACTTAATTCCGAAATTCTTCAAGCTGGAAGTGAAGGTAAGCAAAGCAATAAATTTCTCTTTCATTTTGCGGTCTTTTTATGGGTTTAACTTTATACCGCAAAGGTCGTGCTTTCTGCATACCTCCGAAATGGCAATACTTCCGCTTCACTTATCAATTCTTCCCAACTTCCGTATTTCTGAACTGTACGGCACTCTGTCCTGTCATATTTTTGAAAAAACGGCTGAAAGAAGCCTGGTCTTCAAATCCCAGAATATCGGCAATTTCTTTCGCGCTCTTATTGCTGTAGAGCAGGAGGCGTTTGGCTTCCGCTTCCACCCGTTCGTGGATGACCCTTAGCGGAGAAGGCAGCTTACATGTTGAGAAAATGTTCGAAAGTGTCTTCGGTGACTTGTGAAGCATATCGGCATAGTCCTGTACCTGTTTTTTGGTCCGGTAATGCTCGTCTACCAGATTGTAATACTGGCGGACAATCTCGAAGCCGGATTCCTTTTCGCGCGTGATATCCAGTCGCTGACGGGCGATTCGGGTGCATTGGATGATGAAACGCTTCAGCAGGATACGCAGCATTTCTTCCTGCAGGCTGTCGGAAACGGTGAACTCGTTTTCCATGGCTTCGGTAATCTGGTCCAGTTGCCGGCGCTCTGCTTCGTTTAGTGTGAAGCGGACAAGGTGGGACGAACCGTTGAAAAGGAAGCCGCTGCACGACACTTCGTGGTCGTTTCCATAGATACAATAGAAGTTGCTGTTGAACAGCAAAGTCATATATTCACCATCTATGGACTTAAATTCAAGATGCTGCAGATGAGTCAGTGAGATAACGTCGTCTTTTGAAAGTACCATCTCTTGATGGTCGATTTCTACTGTAATGCTTCCTTGGCGGACCCATATAAACTTATAGAGTCCTTTTTCTTTTTGCAAAGCTTTCTCTGTCAGATAAGAATCTGTGAGAGCGAGTGTTCCTTTTAGTTTGGTGTGATACTGTTGTAACATAATTTATTCCTCCATGGCTGATGCGTCAAATGACAGCGGTAGTAAATCGCCGATACTTTTTACTTCGTAGATACATTCCCTGCCGTATAGCAGAATACGGATAGGCTGGCCGTAACGTTTTTCCGTTTCCAGAATCACTTGGCGGCAGGCGCCACAAGGAGGAATAGGAGTTTCTATAAAGTCCTTTTCGGTTCTTGCTGCGATAGCGAGGGTATTTACCGGTTGGTCGGGATACTGCGAGTTGGCATAGAACAGGGTAGTACGTTCCGCACAAAGTCCCGACGGGTAAGCTGCGTTCTCCTGATTGGTTCCCGTCACAATGGTTCCGTTGTTCAGCAGTGCGGCGGCGCCTACTGAGAAATGCGAATAAGGAGCGTAGCTGCGGGCGGTTGCTTCCATGGCTGTTTTCATTAATGACCGGTCAGCTTCGTTCAGTTCATC
Organism: Bacteroides sp. AM23-12; assembly: GCF_003434395.1. Lineage (NCBI taxonomy): Bacteria > Pseudomonadati > Bacteroidota > Bacteroidia > Bacteroidales > Bacteroidaceae > Bacteroides > Bacteroides sp. AM23-12. The sequence continues at coordinate 25,444 of NZ_QTLF01000042.1, read as the reverse complement.
GTATTGATATACTTTGATTATAGCGGTAATTGTGAGGTCCTTCATATCGGTAAATAGGTTAGTTCTACATTATTAATGTTACAAAGTTAGAAAAGAGATTGATAATCCCAATTATTTTTCAGATTTTTGTGTCCGATAATCCACATATAAGTTAAAATGGAGAACAAATTGTATAGACTAGTCTTTCTAACTGCCATTATCTTCTTTGCCGTAGGAGTACAGGCACAAAGACGGAATGCACGTTATGTAGAATATATAAATAAGTATAGTGACTTGGCTGTGGAGCAGATGAAGCTTCACAAAATTCCCGCAAGCATCACTCTGGCACAGGGATTGCTTGAAAGCGGAGCCGGAAACAGCCAGTTGGCACGCAAGAGTAATAATCATTTCGGTATTAAGTGTGGCGGCAGTTGGCGCGGACGTTCGGTACGTCATGATGACGATGCCCGCAATGAATGTTTCCGTGCCTACAAGCATCCCCGCGAATCGTACGAAGACCATTCCGACTTTCTGAAAAGGGGTGCCCGTTATGCCTTCCTTTTCAAACTCGATATCACCGATTACAAAGGATGGGCACGCGGATTAAAAAAGGCAGGATACGCCACAGACCCTTCCTATGCCAATCGACTGATTACGATTATCGAAGATTACGACCTGTATAAATATGACAGCAAAGGTGTCTACTCGGAACGTAAGTTGCGAAAGAACCCTTGGCTGCTGAGTCCGCATCCGGTGTATATCGCCAATGATATCGCCTATATCGTAGCCCGTAGTGGGGATACTTTCAAGGATTTAGGTAAGGAATTTGATATCAGCTGGAAGAAGTTGGTGAAGTATAACGACTTGCAGCGTGATTATACTTTAGTAGCCGGAGATATCATCTATCTGAAGAGCAAAAAGAAGAAAGCATCCAAGCCTCATACTGTATATATTGTGAAAGATGGCGATTCTATGCATGCCATCTCGCAGAAATATGGTATCCGTCTCAAGAATCTGTACAAGATGAATCGTAAGGACGGAGAATATATTCCGGAGGTAGGAGATCGTTTGCGTCTGCGTTAGAAAACTTTATGCCATACTCATGTGTTATTATGTATGATAAAACATGATTAATATATGAGTCTAAATATTGCAAAGGACAGTAAGAAACGGGTCGTCATTGTAGGCGGTGGTTTCGGTGGCTTGAAGTTGGCTAATAAGCTGAAAAAATCAGGCTTTCAAGTTGTGTTGATAGATAAGAACAACTATCATCAGTTCCCTCCGTTAATTTATCAGGTGGCCTCGGCAGGTATGGAACCGACTTCCATTTCCTTCCCCTTCCGCAAGATATTCCAGCATCGGAAAGATTTTTATTTCCGTATGGCGGAAGTACGTGCTGTTTTCCCCGAAAAGAACATGATACAGACTTCCATAGGGAAGGCGGAATACGACTATCTGGTTCTTGCCGCAGGTACGACGACCAATTTCTTCGGTAATAAACATATCGAAGAGGAGGCCATGCCAATGAAAAACGTGTCCGAAGCTATGGGGCTCAGAAATGCGCTTCTCGCCAACTTGGAGCGTGCTGTGACCTGCTCCAACAAACAAGAACAGCAGGAGTTGCTGAATATCGTTGTCGTAGGTGGTGGTGCCACGGGAGTGGAAGTGGCGGGAGTACTTTCGGAAATGAAGAAATTTGTATTGCCGAATGATTATCCCGATATGCCCAGCAGTCTGATGCATATTTATCTGATAGAAGCGGGTCCGCGGCTACTTGCCGGAATGTCCGAAGACTCATCTAGTCATGCAGAACAGTTTCTCCGTGAAATGGGAGTCAACATTCTTTTAAATAAGCGTGTCACGGATTACCGTGACCATAAGGTGACACTTGAAGACGGCAGTGAGATTGCTACCCGTACTTTTATTTGGGTAAGTGGAGTGACCGGAGTTTCTTTTGGGAATATGAATACGTCCGTAATCGGTCGTGGAGGCCGTATCAAAGTAGATGCCTTTAATCGGGTAGAAGGAACAAATAATGTGTTTGCCATTGGTGACTTATGTATTCTTTCCGGTGACGAAGATTATCCGAACGGACATCCTCAACTGGCACAAGTTGCCATCCAGCAAGGGGAATTGCTGGCAAAGAATCTGATTCGCCTGGAAAAAGGAAAAGAGATGAAGCCTTTTCATTATCGTAACTTGGGGTCGATGGCGACTGTCGGGCGTAATCGTGCCGTAGCGGAATTCAGCAAGGTGAAGATGCAGGGATGGTTTGCCTGGGTAATGTGGCTGGTAGTGCATCTGCGCTCTATTTTGGGAGTACGCAATAAAGTAGTGGTGTTGTTGAACTGGGTATGGAATTACTTCACCTATGATCAGTCCATGAGAATGATTGTCTATGCCCGCAAGGCGAAAGAGATCCGTGACCGGGAAGCAATTGAGGCAACTACTCATTGGGGGAAAGACCTCATACAGGAGCCACAACCGGCCAAACAAGAACCGCAACCAAACTCAAAAGAAATAGTATAGCACCGTTTTGCGATGGTGTCACTATCCGGTCGGTATAGTGACACTATAACAAGAAGATAGTGACACTATAATAACAGTATAGTGACACCATGTTTTTTTGAACGGTAAATTCGTACAAGGTGTCCGATATCGGACACCTTCTCTTTTTTATTATTCTCTGTTAATCAGTTGATTATGCTTTTGGCATAGATTTGGTATAATAAAAGGTAAAACAACTGAAAGTGAAATTGTAAATACTTAGATATGGACAGAGAAATACCCAAAGAAGTGCGTAACAAAGAACGCAATAAAAAGATCATCCGTTATTCATCGATAGGAGTGGCCGGTATAGTTGTTATCGGCATACTTATATCTGTCATGCGGACAGGAGTGGAAAAAAAGGATCTGGTACTTTCTACAGTTGATAAGGGAATGATTGAAGTTAGTGTCAGCGCCTCCGGTAAGGTAGTCCCTGCATTTGAAGAAATCATCAATTCTCCCATTAACAGTCGTATCGTTGAGGTATACAGAAAAGGAGGGGATAGTGTGGAAATCGGCACTCCGATTCTGAAACTCGACCTTCAGAGCACGGAAACGGAATATAAAAAACTGCTTGACGAAGAACAGATGCGCCGCTATAAGCTGGATCAGCTTCGCGTCAATAATCAGACGAAACTTTCCGATATGGCGATGCAGATTAAGGTCTCTGCCATGAAATTGAGCCGCATGAAAGTGGAACTTCGGAACGAACACTATCTGGACAGTCTGGGAGCGGGAACAACAGATAAAGTGCGTCAGGCAGAATTGAGCTATAACGTAGCACAACTGGAATACGAACAGCTCCAACAACAATATAAGAACGAAAAAGAAGTAGCGGCTGCCGAACTGAAAGTGCAGGAACTGGATTTCAATATCTTCCGTAAAAGTCTTGCCGAAATGAAGCGTACACTGGACGATGCCCAGATTCGGTCTCCGCGTAAAGCGATTCTTACCTACATTAATAATCAGATCGGTGCTCAGATTTCGCAAGGCGGACAGGTGGCCATCATCTCAGACTTAAGCCATTTTAAAGTAGAAGGTGAAATAGCCGATACCTACGGTGACCGGGTAGCTGCCGGAGGGAAAGCGGTTGTGAAGATAGGCAATGACAAACTGGAAGGAACGGTCAGCAGTGTGACACCCCTGTCTAAAAACGGAGTCATTTCTTTTACAGTGCAGTTGAAAGACGATAATAACCACCGTTTACGTTCGGGACTGAAAACGGACGTTTATGTGATGAATGCCGTAAAGGAAGATGTGATGCGGATGGCAAACGCTTCTTTCTATGTGGGACGTGGTGAGTATGATCTTTTTGTCCGGACATCTGATGACGAACTGGTGAAACGTAAAGTACAGCTGGGCGATTCCAACTTTGAATATGTGGAAGTGGTGAGTGGCTTACAACCGGGAGATGTAGTGGTAGTCAGTGATATGAGCTCTTATAAGAACAAGAATAAGCTGAAAATGAGATAAAAACGATCTAAATTAAATACTTATAGTTATGATAACATTGACTTCTCTCTCTAAGATTTACCGTACGGACGAGATTGAAACGGTAGCACTGGAAAACGTGAATCTGACCGTAGACCGCGGAGAATTTCTAAGCATTATGGGGCCGTCCGGATGTGGCAAATCTACTTTGTTGAATATTATGGGACTGCTTGATGCACCCACAACAGGAACTGTTGAAATTAACGGTACGCACACTGAGGGAATGAAAGATAAGCAACTGGCGGCTTTCCGTAACAAAACACTGGGCTTTGTATTCCAGTCTTTCCATCTGATTAATTCACTCAATGTGATGGATAACGTTGAGTTACCGTTACTCTATCGTCGTATCGGCAGCGGTGAACGCAAGCGTTTGGCGAAGGAGGTACTGGAAAAAGTCGGATTGAGTCATCGTATGAATCACTTTCCGACACAGCTTTCCGGTGGTCAGTGTCAGCGTGTGGCCATAGCGCGTGCAATTATCGGTCATCCGGAGATAATTCTTGCCGATGAACCTACCGGTAATCTGGATTCTAAGATGGGTGCCGAAGTCATGGAACTTCTCCATCGGCTGAATAAGGAAGACGGCCGAACTATCGTTATGGTGACGCATAATGAAGAACAGGCGAAACAGACTTCAAGAACTATCCGTTTCTTCGATGGCCGTCAGGTACAGTAATCCCCTTTTAAACTCTAAAAAAGCTAATCATGACAAAGAATATTTTTATAACTGCTGTTGCGGTATTATTAAGTGTAGCCCTTTGCCCGCTTTGGGCACAAAATGTGAGTGAAGATTGTAAAGTAGGCGAATTTTCCGCTATCAATCTGCGGTCGGTAGGTAACATTATTTTCACTCAGTCCGATACTTATTCCTGTCGGATGGAAGGTCCTTTTGAATATGTCGATAAAACAAAAGTAACGGTAAAAGGAGAAACATTGGTTATCGAATATAAGCAGAAGAATGTAAAAAACGTTAAGAACCTGACGTTCTATATCACAGCCCCTGATTTGAAGAGTGTAAAGATCGATGGTGTCGGCAACTTCAATGCTAAAGAAACCCTGAAACTGAAAAATATAACTTTCAAACTCGATGGAGTGGGAAACTGTGAGGTGAAAAAGCTCCATTGTGATGAGTTGGAATTAATGGTAGACGGGGTCGGGAATATGAATGTCAATGTAAACTGCAATACTGTGAAAGCCAAAGTGGATGGAGTCGGAAATATCAAATTGTCCGGCAAGGCAGACAGAGCTTCTCTGAAGCGTGACGGAGTAGGCAGAATCAATCATAAAGGCCTGAAATGCCCGGATGTGAGCACGAAAGGCTGGGGATTCTGATAAGTATGAAAATGAATGAGAAGATAATGAGATTACAATGATAAAACTCTATTTCAAACAAGCATTTCACCTGTTGAAGGAGAATAAGTTACTTTCTTCTATCTCTATCATAGGTACGGCATTGGCTATTGCTATGATTATGGTGATTGTGATCACATTGCGTGCTACTATTGCACCCTTTGCTCCGGAAAGCTATCGTGACCGTATGTTGATTTTCAGGTATGCGGGATTTCAGTATAAAACAAACGAGAACTGGCAGAGTAACGGACCTGTTTCTTATAAGACAGCGAAAGCCTGTTTTAAAGAAATGGCTGCCCCTGAAGCAGTTACTATAACCAGCAGTTTCTCGGAAACGATGCTGGCTGCCAAGCCAGCGGGAGAGAAGGTTAGTTGCAGTGTATTGCAGGTGGATGATGATTTCTGGAAAGTATTTAAGTTCGATTTCCTTTCGGGATATCCGTTTGATAAGGCTACTTTTGATGCCGGTGCAACCAAAGCAGTAATATCTGAGGATATAGCCCGGCAATTGTTCGGAACATCGGATGTAGTCGGAAAAACATTCCTTTTAAATCACTCCGCTTATATGATTTGTGGAGTTGTGCGTCCCGTATCCAAACTGGCACGGTATGCTTATGCCCAGATTTGGATTCCTTTAAGTTCAACAGATGCGTTTACCGCCAGTTGGGGTGAATATGGAATTATGGGAATGGTGAGTGTCTACATTCTGGCTAAATCTCAGGATGACTTTCCGGCAATCCGTATGGAAGCTGAACGTCTCAGGGACAGATATATGGAAGGTTATCCGGATTATGAATTGCTCTATCGTGACCAGCCGGATACTTATTTTGTGGCGGCGCAACGATATTCAGCCAATAATCCTCCGGCTGTGAAGCAGGCTGTCCGTCAGTATATAATAACGTTAATCATTCTGTTGATCGTACCTGCTGTCAACCTTTCCGGACTGACATTGTCGCGTATGCGCAAACGCCTTTCTGAAATCGGTGTTCGAAAAGCTTTCGGTGCGCCCAGACGCGAACTGATGATACAGGTACTTTCTGAGAATATGCTTTATTCACTGTTGGGTGGAGTGCTCGGATTAATTCTGAGTTATGGCGCAACTTTCTTTTTGGGAAGTATGCTGTTTTCCATTGACTTTATGGGTAATGGTGTGACGGATTTGCGGACCATGTGTATGGATCTGCTGTTTGACCCGGTTGTGTTCTTGCTCGCATTTTTTGCCTGCTTTGCACTTAATTTATTGAGTGCTGCCATTCCGGCATGGAGAGTGACACGGACAAATATTGTGGATGCCATCAATGAGAGATAACCGAAACATTCAACAAACTAATTTTTAAGAAGATGCAACTGTTAAAACAAATATGGAACGAACGTCGCTCGAACGGGTGGCTGTGGGCAGAATTGCTGATTGTTTTCGTGGTGTTGTGGTATATTGTCGATTGGACGTATGCAACAGCGCGTACTTATTACGAACCGCTGGGATATGACATCACCAATACTTACTATCTGGAACTCAGTCTGAAAAACAATAAGAGTGATTCTTATATTCCGAAAGGGCAGAAGGAAACGACGACGGGACAGGACATTGTTGAACTGACTAACCGACTCCGTCGCTTGCCGGAAGTAGAGGCTGTCTCGATATCAGTGAATGCACGTCCGTATATAGGAAGTAATTCCGGCATCCGTTTTCGCCTTGATACGCTGGTGCGCAGTCCGTTGAGACGTCCGGTAACACCGGAGTTTTTTCAGGTGTTCCGTTATCAAAGTGCGGATGGACAGGGATATCAGCCTTTAATGCAGGCTATAAAAAACGGAAATGCGGTTCTCAGCGAGAATATATGGCCTGACGGTTATAAGGGTGACCGTACGTTGTTGGGAAAAGAAGTCGTGAATGTGGATGATTCTACAGACGTTTATAAAATAGCTGCCGTATCGACTAAGGTACGTTACAATGATTTTTGGCCAAATTACAGCGATCGCTATATGGCTATTCCTCTTACGGAAGCACAATTGGCCGAGATTAATGATGACCTGTATCCGCTCAATACGGAAGTTTGCCTGCGTGTAAAGCCGAATACGGCTCCCGGCTTTCCGGAGCGTCTGATGGAACAGTCGGATACCCAGTTCAGTGTGGGAAATCTTTTTATACTGAAGGTACACGATTACGAGATGATACGTGAGGATTATAATCGTACCAATGTCAATCAGATGCAGACGCGGTTTTGGATGATGGGCTTTTTGTTGGTGAATATCCTGTTGGGAATAGTCGGTACATTCTGGTTTCGTACCCAGCATCGTCGTGGAGAACTCGGACTTCGTGTCGCAGTCGGTTCCACCCGCATGGGACTCTGGCATCGTCTTAATAAAGAAGGCTTGTTGCTACTGGCACTGGCTGCTTTGCCTGCTGCAATTATTTGTTATAATATAGGTTATCTGGAACTGACGGAAGGTGGTATAGAGTGGAGTATCATTCGTTTTCTTATCACTTTTTGTGTGACAAGTCTTTTGATGGCTTTGATGATACTCATAGGCATTTGGTTCCCCGCCCGGCAGGCGATCCGTATACAGCCGGCAGAAGCCTTACGCGAGGAATAAAAAACTGAAGCTATTTGCATTGTTTTCAATATAATAACTTATCTTTGTAGGCAAAATGTTGAAAACAATGCTGTTTTTTGCTTATGAACCGACAATATTACTGTTTGTTTGTTGTTTTGTTCTTCGTTGTTTTTGCCCGGGCGGCGGCAGCAGAACATACATACAACATACTTTTTATTCAATCTTATACCTCGCAAACCCCTTGGCATAACGACCTGAATGAGGGGCTGACCAAGGGATTCAAAGAGAATGGACTGAAAGTAAATATTACTACTGAATATTTGGATGCCGATTTTTGGTCATTCAGTTCGGAGAAAGTGATTATGCAGCGTTTTTGTCAGCGTGCCCGTGACAGAAAGACGGATATGATTATCACAGCCAGCGATGAGGCTTTTTACACTCTTTTCTCTTCCGGCGATTCGTTGCCTTACCAGGTTCCGGTTGTGTTTTTCGGAATCAAATATCCCGATAAAGAACTTATAGCGAGTCTTCCCAATGTATGCGGATTCACCGCTAATCCCGATTTTTATGTGATCTTAAAGCAGGCACAAAAGGTATTTCCCCAACGGAAAGAAGTGATATGTGTGATTGACAACAGTTTTCTGAGTAATAAGGGACGTGAGGACTTCAAACAAGAATGGCAGCTTTTTCAGGAAGAGAATCCGGATTACAAGATGAAACTCTACAATACCCAGCATGAATCAACCAATCATATTATTGCGGCTATCTGTTATCCCCGTAATAGTTATGCTCGGGTTGTGGTTGCTCCCAAATGGTCACCGTTCCTTTCGTTTGTAGGCAAGAACTCCAAAGCACCGGTCTTCTCCAGTCAGAATGTGGGGCTGATGAACGGTGTATTTGCGGCATATGACGCAGACGCCTATACCTCTGCGATGTCTGCTGCAAAGAAGGCATCGCGAGTGTTGAAGGGGGAATCTCCCTTGAAACTGGGTGTGACGGAGACGGAACAGGGATTTATTTACGATTATAAACAGCTGGACTTCTTTCATATAGACCCGGATAAGGTTTCCTCCAGTGGCAGTGTCGTTAATCAGCCGTATTGGGAAAGATATAAATTATTGTTTATTCTTCTTTATCCATCTATCCTGGCATTGTTGATCGTCTCTATCGTGTGGCTCATTCGTGTCAACCGTCGTGAAGCTAAGCGACGGATACATGCCCAGACCCGCTTGTTGGTGCAGAATAAACTGGTGGAACAGCGGAATGAGTTTGATAATATCTTCCATTCCATACGCGACGGTGTGATCACATATGATACTGATCTTCATATTCACTTTACCAACCGTTCTCTGCTGAAGATCCTTCATTTACCCTCAGAATCGGGCGGACGGAATTATGAAGGAATGATGGCGGGCAGTATTTTCAAAATATACTATAACGGTCAGGATATCCTTTACAAGATATTGAAGAAGGTGGGAGAGACTGGGCAGAGTGTCATTATTCCCGATGGGGCTTTTATGAAAGAAGTACATAGCGAACATTATTTCCCGGTTTCCGGGGAAGTTGTTCCGATTCATTCAGGCGGGCAGATTACCGGTATGGCACTTTCGGCACGCAACGTATCGGATGAAGAAATGCAGAAACGTTTCTTTGACATGGCCGTGGAGGAAAGTTCTATTTACCCTTGGCAGTTTGATGTGGAGAGTAATAGTTTCATCTTTCCGCAAGGTTTTCTTGTTCGTTTTGGTTATGATGAGTCGATTACTTCCATCACCCGCGACGAAATGGATCGTATGGTTTATCCGGAGGATTTGAAGGAAATGCGTATTCTCTTTGATAAAACATTGGCGGGAAAAGAAACCAATACCCGTTTGAATTTCCGTCAGCGCAATGCCAATGGAGAATATGAATGGTGGGAATACCGTTCCTCTGTTATTTCCGGTCTGACGAGAGATTCGCTATATAATATATTAGGTGTATGCCAAAGTATCCAACGTTATAAGACAGCAGAACAGGAAATGAGGGAGGCGCGTGATAAGGCACTTCAGGCTGACAAACTGAAATCTGCTTTCCTTGCCAATATGAGTCATGAAATCCGTACACCACTGAATGCTATTGTCGGTTTCTCCGACTTGTTGAGCGATACAAGCGGCTTTACAGAAGAGGAAATAGGGCAATTTATAGCAACGATCAATAAGAATTGCGGATTGTTACTTGCATTGATTAATGATATTCTCGATCTGTCGCGTATCGAGTCAGGAACAATGGAATTTATGTTTGCCAATCATAATTTGCCTCTGCTGCTGAAGACAGTGCATGATTCTCAACAACTGAATATGCCTCCGAGAGTGGAACTGTTGCTTCGTATGCCCGATAATGAGAAAAAATATCTGGTGACAGATAATGTCCGTCTCCAACAAGTCGTCAATAATCTGATCAATAATGCTGCCAAGTTTACGACTTACGGTTCCATTACTTTCGGATATGAGGAAGATGAAGATCCCGAATATACCCGAATCTTTGTGGAAGATACGGGAGTCGGCATTTCCGAAGAAGGTATCCGTCATATCTTCGAACGATTCTATAAGGTGGACAACTTTACACAGGGAGCCGGTCTTGGATTGAGTATCTGCCAGACGATTGTCGAACGTCTGAGAGGAACGATCTTTGTGACTTCCGAAGTAGGCAGGGGAACTCGCTTTACTGTACGTATCCCGAATTTCTGCGAATAAGACTGAACGTTCATTTCTGTGCATAGTGTCCGAAAATGAACACTGATACATTTCTCTAACCGATTGATAGTAAATGTATTATTCTTTTGGCACATGGTTTGATTCTATCTGACTGGAAAATACCGTGTACAATGAAAAAGAAAAGTATATTGTTTGTTCTGGCTGCAATCTGTCTGCCTTTGGCAGTGTCGGCACAGAAAGAGAGGGAAATCACCTTGAACGAAGCTATCGCTATGGCGCGTATGCAGTCTGTTGACGCTGCCGTTGCCTTGAATGAGTTGAAAACATCTTATTGGGAATATCGCACATTCCGTGCCGATCTTCTTCCGGAAATCAATCTGAAAGGAACACTGCCTAATTACAATAAATCTTACGGCTCCTATCAGAATCCGGACGGTTCTTACAGCTTTGTCCGCAACAGCGCCTTAGGTCTTTCCGGTGAACTTTCCATCGACCAGAATATCTGGCTTACCGGTGGACAACTTTCACTAACCTCTTCCCTCGACTACCTAAAGCAACTGGGTAATAGCGGTGATCGCCATCTGATGTCCGTTCCTGTTACTTTAAAACTGACCCAACCTATTCTTGGTGTGAATAATGTGAAGTGGAACAGGCGTATAGAACCTGTGCGATATGCCGAAGCGAAAGCGGAATTTATCACAGCTACCGAAGAAGTGACGATGCGGGCTATTACCTATTATTTTGATCTGCTGTTGGCGAAGGAGACTCTTGGAACCGCCCGTCAGAACTTGACGAATGCCAATCAGCTTTACGAAGTGGCTATAGCTAAACGCAAGATGGGACAGATTTCGGAAAATGAACTTCTCCAGTTAAAACTTTCGGCATTGAATGCAAAGGCTGCGTTGACCGAAGCCGAAAGTGATCTGAATGCCAAGATGTTCCAGCTTCGTGCCTTTCTGGGAGTGGGAGAGGATGAAATCCTCCGTCCTGTCGTTCCCGAGTCGGTAGATTGTGGTAAAATGGAATATAATATGGTTTTGAATAAAGCGCTGGAACGTAATTCTTTTGCCCAGAATATTCGTCGCCGTCAGTTGGAGGCCGATTATGCGGTAGCTACGGCACGTGGTAATCTGCGTAGCATTAATTTGTTTGCTAGTGTAGGATATACGGGAGAGAGTCGTGAACTTTCCAGTGTCTACAGGAACTTGCAGGATAATCAGATTGTGCAGGTAGGCGTTCAGATTCCGATTCTGGACTGGGGAAAGAGACGCGGAAAGGTACGGGTAGCGAAAAGCAACCGCGATGTAGTGCTTTCGAAGATCCGGCAGGAACAGATCAACTTCAATCAGGACATATTCTTGCTGGTAGAGCATTTCAATAATCAGGCACAGCAATTGGAGATAGCCAAAGAGGCGGATGGCATAGCTCAGCAACGTTACAAAACCAGTATTGAAACCTTCCTGATAGGTAAAATCAACACGCTGGATTTAAATGACGCCCAGAACGCCAAAGACGAGGCGCGCCGGAAGCACATCTCCGAACTTTATTATTACTGGTATTACTTTTATCAGATCCGTAGTCTGACTCTCTGGGATTTCCAGGCTAACACGGAGTTGGAAGCAGATTTTGATGAAATAGTGCGGCAATAGGGATTAATCGGGCTATTTGTTGCTTGTATTGAGTATTTACAATATCTTTGTCACAAGTAATTTAAACTATGATTTTAATAATAGACGACGACAGTGCGGTACGCTCTTCACTCAGTTTTATGTTGAAGCGGGCTGGATATGAAGCACAAACGGTTTCCGGTCCCCGGGAAGCTATGGAGGTGGTGCGTTCCGTAGCACCGGATTTAATCTTAATGGATATGAACTTCACCCTTTCTACTACAGGTGAAGAAGGGCTGACTTTGCTCAGGCAAGTGAAAATATTCCGTCCGGAAACTCCGGTGATACTGATGACCGCCTGGGGAAGCATACAGCTTGCCGTGCAAGGTATGCAGGCAGGAGCCTTCGATTTTATCACCAAACCTTGGAATAATGCGGCATTGTTGCAACGTATCGAGACGGCTTTGGAACTGGCAGGCTCTCCCAAAGAGACAACGCAGGAACAGAATGACGCTTTCGACCGCCGTCATATCATCGGCCGTAGTCAGGGACTGACGGAAGTACTGAACACCATTGCCCGTATAGCAAAGACGAATGCTTCCGTACTGATCACCGGAGAAAGTGGGACGGGCAAGGAACTGATAGCCGAAGCGATACACATCAACAGCCAGCGTGCCAAACAGCCTTTTGTCAAGGTGAACTTGGGAGGAATCTCCCAAAGTCTGTTCGAAAGTGAAATGTTCGGCCATAAGAAAGGAGCTTTTACGGATGCTTCCTCCGACCGTATCGGACGCTTTGAGATGGCGAATAAAGGAACCATCTTTCTGGACGAGATCGGTGATCTCGATCCTTCCTGTCAAGTGAAGCTCTTGCGGGTGTTACAAGATCAGACGTTTGAAGTATTGGGAGACAGCCGTCCCCGTAAGACGGATATTCGTGTCGTCTCTGCTACCAATGCCGATTTGCGTAAGATGGTGGGCGAACGTACTTTCCGCGAAGATTTGTTTTATCGTATTAATCTGATTACCGTCAGACTGCCGGCTTTGCGTGAGCGTCGGGAGGATATTCCCTTGCTGGCACGTCACTTTGCCGATCGTCAGGCAGAGGCCAACGGTTTTCCTCGCACCGAATTTTCAGCGGATGCCTTGCAGTTTCTGAGTCGCTTACCTTATCCGGGAAATATCCGTGAATTGAAGAATCTGGTAGAACGTACGATTCTGGTCAATGGAAAGCCGACGCTTGATGCCGCCGACTTTGATGCTCAGTATATCCGTCACGAAGATCAGAAAGTCGCCGAAGGCGCATCCTTTGCTGGTATGACTCTGGATGAAATAGAACGGCAGACGATTTTGCAGGCTTTGGAGCGTCATAAGGGAAATCTGAGTCAGGTAGCTACAGCGCTTGGCATCAGTCGTGCCGCCCTTTACCGTCGTCTGGAGAAGTTTGGAATCAGTGTTTAGCAGATAGATGTTACTATTATTATGCGTATAAAAGGATTCTTTGGTATACTCGTTTTCCTGCTTCTGGTCTTGGGGGGTGGATTGCTTTTCCTTTCAAGCCGGTTGAATATGATCTATTTCTATATAGGAGAGGGGTTGGTCCTTTTTATCCTGTGTTATCTCCCGTTTTTCTATCGTAAGATTGTGAAACCGCTGAACTCTATCGGAAGCGGTATGGAACTGTTGCGCGAACAGGGTTTCAGCAGCCGGTTAAGTCCCGTGGGGCAATATGAAGCTGACCGTATCGTGAACGTCTTCAACCGGATGATGGAGCAACTAAAGAATGAACGTCTCCGTCTCCGCGAACAGAATAACTTCCTTGACCTGCTGATTAAAGCCTCTCCGATGGGAGTCATCCTCACTACATTGGACGAGGACCTTTCCGAGCTGAACCCGATGGCGCAGAAAATGCTGGGTGTCCGTCAGGAAGATGTTCTGGGTAAAAAGATGAACGAGATAGATTCTCCGCTTGCCGCCGAGTTGGCAAACGTACCGAAAGGAGAAACGGCTACCGTCCGTCTGAATGATTCGAATATTTATAGGTGTACGCATTCCTCTTTTATTGACCGTGGATTTCAGCACCCCTTCTTCCTGATAGAAAGTCTGACGGACGAAGTGATGAAGGCAGAGAAGAAAGCCTACGAGAAAGTGATCCGCATGATTGCCCACGAAGTGAACAACACTACTGCCGGAATAACCTCCACACTGGATACGGTAGAACAGGCGCTTTCTACCGAAGAAGGCATGGATGATATTTGCGATGTCATGCGTGTATGTACCGAACGCTGTTTCTCTATGAGCCGTTTCATCACCCGTTTTGCCGATGTAGTGAAGATTCCCGAACCGACGCTCACACTTGTCGACCTGAATGACCTCGCATTTACATGCAAACGTTTTATGGAAGGTATGTGTACCGACCGGAACATAAAACTTCGTCTGGAGATAGACGAAACGCTGAAAGAGGTAAAAATGGATGCCTCCCTCTTCGAACAGGTATTGGTAAACATCATCAAGAATGCTGCGGAAAGCATCGAGAAGGATGGAGAGATTATCGTCCGCACCCTTTCTCCTGCCATTGTCGAAGTGGTGGACAACGGCAAGGGAATCAGCAAAGAGGTGGAAGCGAAGCTGTTCAGCCCGTTCTTCTCCACCAAGCCCAATGGTCAGGGAATCGGACTGATCTTTATCCGGGAGGTTCTGATGCGTCACGGCTGTACCTTCTCTCTGCGGACTTATGCCGACGGATTAACCAGATTCCGTATTCTTTTTCCCTGATCAAATGTCAAACGAGAACAGTTCTTCCGCTATATAGACCTTTTTTTGTTCTGAAATCCCTCCTACCTTTGCCCCGCTCAATTCAATAGGATGTTAAGGTATAAGATATGAGATTAATAATTAAAGGTGCAGTAGCGCTCTTTCTTTTATTGGCTATCAGTATTCCGCTAAGTGCCCAATACATAGTGCAGGGTGTGGTGACTGATTCTCTGACCAGAGAACCCTTATCTTATGTATCTGTACGTCTGAAAAACACGACCGAAGGAACGACTACCGGAAGTGACGGACGCTTTTATTTCAAAACTCATCGCTCCGAAGGAGTGCTTGTGATCTCAACCGTAGGCTATAATGAATATAGCCGGCTGATCCATCCGGCACGTAATCTTTCGTATAAAGTAGCACTTTCTCCCGCTACATATGCGCTCAACGAAGTATTGGTGAAGCCTAAACGCGAGCATTACCGTAAGAAAGACAATCCCGCTGTGGAGTTTGTCCGTCGGATGATAGAACATCGTGACGACCATTCTCCTAATGAGAAAGACTTCTGGCAGCGCGACCGTTATGAGAAGACTACCTTTGCGCTGAACAACTTCGACGAAGAGAAACAGAAGAAATGGCTATACCGCAAATTTGATTTCCTGACAGAATATGTAGACACCTCTGCCGTCACCGGAAAACCGATACTGACCGTATCTGCCCGTGAACTTCTTGCTACGGACTACTACCGCAAATCTCCTCATTCCGAAAAGCAGTGGGTGAAGGGACGCAAGCAGGCAGGAGTCGATGAATTCCTTTCCAAACAAGGTATGCAGGCTGCTATTAATGAAGTCTTTAAAGACGTGGACATTTACGAGAACAACATCTCCCTGTTCACCAATAAGTTCGTCAGCCCCTTATCCCGCATCGGGACAGGATTCTACAAATATTATCTGATGGATACCTTGCAGATCGGCGGTGAAACCTGTGCGGACCTTGCTTTCACCCCCTTTAATTCCGAATCTTTCGGTTTTAACGGGCACTTGTATGTCACGCTCGACTCTACCTACTTTGTCAAACGTGCCGTACTTAACTTCCCGAAGAAGATCAATCTGAACTTTGTCGATTATATGCTGCTTGAACAGGAATTTAAGCGGGCAGAAGACGGTACTCGTCTGCTCGACCATGAAAGTATCACCGTAGAATTCAAACTGACCGAAGGACAGGATGGTATCTTTGCCCGTCGGGTGGCGGATTACAGTCGTTATTCTTTCCTTCCGACCGAGGAAGCCGATAAAGCCTTCACCAAACCGGAACGTATCATCGAAGAAACCGAAGCGCTGTCCCGACCCGAAACTTTCTGGGCGGAGAACCGTCCGCAAGCAGCCATCTCGCAACAGGAGAACTCCGTAGACCGCCTGATGGCGCAACTGCGTGGCTATCCGGTCTATTATTGGACGGAAAAGGTGCTATCCATTCTCTTCACCGGATACATCCCGACCTCCAAAGAAGCCCCTCTTTTCTATATCGGTCCCATGAATGCCACCATCAGCGGGAATACGCTGGAAGGACCGCGTATCCGTGCTGGTGGAATGACGACCGCATGGCTCAACCCTCATCTGTTCGGCAAAGGCTATATCGCTTATGGCTTCAAAGACGAAAGGCTGAAAGGACTGGCGGAAGTAGAATACTCCTTTAAAAAGAAAAAGGAATATGCCAATGAATTTCCCATCCATTCACTGAAAGTACGTTATGAATCGGACGTTAACCAATACGGACAAAACTATCTGTACACAAGCAAAGACAATGTCTTCCTTGCCTTGAAGCGTGAAAAAGATGATCGTATCGGCTATTACCGGCAAACGGAAATGACCTATACCAATGAGTTTTATTCCGGCTTCTCCTTCCAGCTAACGGCACGCAGGCGGACGGATGAATCGAGCTACCTGATTCCTTTTCTGCGGAAAGACGGTGAGGCTTACTCTCCGGTTAAAGACTTCTCTACCAGTGCGGCGGAGTTGAAGCTGCGCTATGCCCCGAACGAGAAATTCTTTCAGACACAATGGAACCGCTTCCCTGTATCGCTGGATGCTCCGGTGTTTACACTGTCGCACACCATTGCCGGAAAAGGAGTACTGGGAAGTGATTACACCTATAATCATACCGAAGCGGGTGTGCAGAAACGTTTCTGGTTTTCCGCTTTCGGCTATACGGATATTATCCTGAAAGCAGGGAAGGTATGGGATAAAGTTCCCTTTCCGTTGCTCATTATGCCGAATGCGAACCTTTCCTACACCATTCAGCCGGAATCCTATTCGTTAATGAATGCTATGGAGTTTATGAATGATGAATACTTTTCGTGGGACGTCACCTATTTCCTCAACGGGTGGTTGTTCAATCGTATCCCATTGTTGAAAAAACTGAAATGGAGGGAAATAGTTTCCTGTCGTGGACTTTATGGGCATTTGAGTGATAAGAATAATCCGGATATGACAGACGGTTTGTTCGCTTTTCCGATAGCAAGTACCCGTACAATGGGAAAAACACCTTACGTGGAGGCGGGTGTGGGTATTGAAAACATTTTCAAGGTATTACGTTTAGACTACGTCTGGCGGCTCACATATAGGGATTCGCCCGATATTGACAAGTCCGGCCTGAGGATAAGTCTTCACATGACCTTCTAAAAGTTAAATCCTGCTAATTGCAATGTTTATATAGCAAACAAAGGTCGCTTTAGTAATTAATTAATCTTATTTTTGCATCAATTTTAGTTTAATTTTAATAGAATAGAAATGAAACAAGAAATTAAACCCGCTACTGGACGTCTTGGCGTGTTGGTAGTTGGAGTAGGTGGTGCGGTTGCCACCACAATGATTGTAGGTACACTAGCCTCTCGCAAGGGACTGGCAAAACCGATAGGATCTATTACACAGTTAGCCACAATGCGCATGGAAAACAACGAAGAAAAACTCATCAAGGACGTTGTGCCCTTGACTGATTTGAACGACATTGTTTTCGGTGGATGGGATATCTTCCCGGACAACGCATATGAAGCTGCTATGTATGCCGAGGTTTTGAAAGAAAAAGACCTGAACGGTGTGAAAGATGAACTGGAAGCTATCAAGCCGATGCCTGCAGCTTTCGATCACAACTGGGCAAAACGTCTGAATGGTACACATATCAAGAAGGCTGCTACCCGTTGGGAAATGGTAGAACAACTCCGTCAGGACATCCGCGACTTTAAGGCTGCCAATAACTGCGAACGCGTTGTTGTACTGTGGGCTGCAAGTACCGAAATCTACATTCCGTTATCAGACGAACACATGTCACTCGCTGCTTTGGAGAAAGCAATGAAAGATAACAACACAGAAGTTATCTCTCCGAGTATGTGTTATGCATACGCTGCTATCGCAGAAGATGCTCCGTTTGTGATGGGTGCTCCTAACTTGTGTGTAGATACTCCGGCCATGTGGGAATTCTCTAAACAGAAGAATGTTCCTATCTCCGGTAAAGACTTCAAGAGCGGTCAGACACTGATGAAAACCGTATTGGCTCCGATGTTCAAGACTCGTATGCTGGGTGTGAACGGTTGGTTCTCTACCAACATCCTCGGTAACCGTGACGGTGAAGTGCTGGATGATCCGGACAACTTTAAGACAAAAGAAGTTAGTAAGCTGTCTGTAATCGACACCATCTTCGAACCGGAAAAATATCCGGATCTCTATGGAGACGTTTACCACAAAGTACGCATCAACTACTATCCTCCCCGTAAGGACAACAAAGAAGCATGGGATAACATCGACATCTTCGGATGGATGGGCTATCCGATGGAAATCAAGGTAAACTTCCTTTGCCGTGACTCTATCCTGGCTGCTCCTATTGCACTTGACCTGGTATTGTTCAGTGACTTGGCTATGCGTGCAGGTATGTGTGGCATCCAGACTTGGTTGTCATTCTTCTGCAAGAGCCCGATGCACGATTTCGAACATCAGCCGGAACACGACCTGTTCACACAATGGAGAATGGTAAAACAGACATTGCGTAACATGATTGGTGAAAAAGAACCTGATTATTTAGCTTAATTAAATAAGTGGAGAGTTGAAAGTTGAGAGTTGAAAGTTGTTGCAATGTAATTGCAGCATTAGACAACTTTTAACTTTCAACTTTTATTTTTGGAGCACATCCAATCATCCTCCACTCTCAATTTTCAACTCTCAACTCTCAACTATTAATGAAGAGACCTTCCTTTCTACCTGTTTTAATAGGCACGGGCTTTGGCTCTGGTTTTTCTCCTTTTGCTCCCGGTACGGCCGGGGCATTGCTGGCTTCTATCATCTGGATTGCACTTTACTTCCTGCTTCCTTTCACTGCTTTATTATGGACGACTGCTGCTTTGGTGGTTCTTTTTACCTTTGCAGGTATTTGGGCTGCCAATAAGTTGGAGTCTTGTTGGGGCGAAGACCCGTCACGTGTGGTGGTCGATGAAATGGTAGGTGTGTGGATTCCGTTACTGGCAGTTCCCGATAATGACCGGTGGTATTGGTACGTGATAGCGGCTTTTGCTCTGTTCCGTATTTTTGATATCGTAAAGCCATTGGGAGTACGCAAGATGGAGAACTTTAAAGGTGGAGTAGGGGTAATGATGGATGATGTACTGGCGGGTGTATATAGTTTTATCTTGATAGCGGTGGCACGATGGGTGATTGGCTGAAAAGAGTTGCACGGATGATCTCGCAGAAGGGTGGAGTCTTTATGTTTTTAAGGGCGCAGCTTTCGGCTCAAATGGCGACTATTGCAGACTTTCTGGTGACTATCCTTCTGGTAAGGCTATTTGATGTCTACTATGTATATGCTACCTTGGCGGGCGCTATCTATGGAGGAATTATCAATTGCATTATCAATTATAAATGGACTTTTAAATCGAAAGGGAAAAAAACGCATGTTGCTGTAAAATTCATAATAGTGTGGGTTTGCAGTATTTGGCTGAATACGTGGGGGACGTACACTCTGACGGAATCGTTAGCGAAAATTCCGTGGGTACGTGATACACTCAGCCAATATTTCGGTGACTTCTTCATCATCCCTAAAGTGGTGGTGGCAGTCATTGTAGCGTTGTTCTGGAATTATAATATGCAGCGTTTCTTTGTTTACCGGAATATAGATATAAGAAGCTTGTTTAAAAGAAATTGAAAGAAAACAGAAGATTTAGATAAAAACAGATTTAGGTATATGAATTACAGAGATTACTTACAGCAACTGATTTATAAGATTATCAATCCTTTGATACATGGAATGATTAAAATAGGCATCACCCCTAATTTTATCACTACTACCGGATTTATTCTGAATGTGGTAGCGGCAGGTATGTTTGTCTATGCCGGTATCTGTGGCGGACAGAATGATTTGTCCATTCTTGGATGGGCAGGAGGTGTGATCCTTTTTGCCGGATTGTTCGATATGATGGACGGGCGTGTGGCACGTCTGGGAAACATGAGTTCCAAATTCGGTGCCCTCTACGATTCTGTGCTCGATCGTTATAGTGAGTTGATGACTTTCTTCGGTATCTGTTACTATTTGTCAGTCAAAGACTATTTCATTTACGCTATCATTGCGTTTGTTGCCCTGATCGGTTCGCTGATGGTGAGCTATGTGCGTGCCCGCGCCGAAGGTCTGGGCATTGAGTGCAAGGTTGGATTTATGCAACGCCCGGAGCGTGTGGTTCTGACAAGTCTCGGAGCCTTGTTCTGCGGTGTATTCAAGGATATTACCGCTTTTGATCCGATGCTGATATTGATGGTGCCTTTGACAATCGTCGCTGTGTTCGCCAATATCACAGCTTTCGCACGCGTGAGACATTGCTATAAGGTGATGACAGCGAACGAAAAGAAGAATGACTAATTAAAATAACATCCTTAATGATAAAAACAATTCAAATGCCGTCGAAGAAAGAAACCCTGACCGTTATTGTCATCATGGCTCTTTTTCTTCTGCTGACAGCTGCTTGTATCGGACTCCGTTCCGAACATCTGCTGATGGCGGCACTCTATCTGGTTTTATTTTTTGCCGGACTACCTACCCGGAAGCTGGCAGTGGCCTTACTGCCTTTCGCCATTTTCGGGATCTCGTATGACTGGATGCGTATCTGCCCCAATTACGAAGTAAATCCGATTGATGTGGCCGGACTTTATAATCTCGAAAAGTCGTTGTTCGGAGTGATGGATAATGGTGTGCTGGTTACTCCTTGTGAGTACTTTGCCGTGCATCATTGGGCGGTGGCAGATGTCTTCGCCGGCATCTTCTATCTTTGCTGGGTCCCTGTGCCTATCCTGTTCGGACTCTGCCTGTACTTTAAGAAAGAGAGAAAAACTTATCTTCGCTTTGCATTAGTCTTTTTGTTTGTCAACTTAATCGGCTTTGCCGGCTATTATATCCATCCGGCTGCTCCCCCCTGGTATGCTATCAACTACGGTTTCGAACCGATACTGAATACTCCGGGTAACGTGGCGGGTCTCGGTCGCTTCGACGAGATTTTTGGAGTGACTATCTTCGACTCCATTTATGGAAGAAACGCAAACGTCTTTGCTGCCGTTCCTTCCCTTCATGCGGCATATATGGTTGTGGCATTGGTGTATGCCATCATCGGCAAATGCAGATGGTATGTGATTGCCCTTTTCTCTGTTATCATGGCAGGCATCTGGGGAACAGCGATCTACTCTTGTCATCACTATATTATAGATGTACTCCTTGGAATCTCCTGTGCACTGCTCGGCTGGCTGTTCTTTGAGTACGGACTGATGAAGATTCGCGGATTCAGAAACTTCTTTGACCGATATTATCAGTATATTAAATAGTGAAGAACAAATACCGCAATATATTCCTGGCTTTTGGCATTGTCGCCGTCCTGATCATGATATTCACTTTCGATATGGATTATCAGGAACTTTGGGCAAATTTGAAAAGGGCAGGAGTATATTTGCCTTTGGTATTATTGCTGTGGCTGTTCGTTTATCTGATTAATACTACATCGTGGTACATCATTATACGTAGCGGAGGGAAGCCGGGGTTTTCATTTGCCCGGCTTTATAAGTTTACCGTTACGGGTTTTGCCCTGAATTACGTAACTCCCGTCGGACTGATGGGCGGTGAGCCGTATCGCATCATGGAACTGAAACCGTATATAGGAGTGGAGAGAGCCACTTCTTCGGTGATTCTCTACGTGATGATGCACATCTTTTCTCATTTCTGCTTTTGGCTGAGTTCTGTCTTGCTATACCTTTGCCTCTATCCGGTAGGGTGGGTGATGGGAACCATTTTGGGTGCAATCACCGTCTTCTGCCTGCTGGTAGCTATGTTGTTTGTAAAAGGCTATCAGCATGGGATGGCAGTTGCTTTCGTTCGTCTGGGCAGTCATCTTCCTTTTCTGAAAAAGAAAGTAATCCGTTTTGCCGACTCCCATCGGGAACAGTTGGAGAACATAGATAAACAGATAGCCCTGCTTCATCAACAGAAGAAGGGA
Source organism: Bacteroides sp. AM23-12 (assembly GCF_003434395.1). Taxonomy (NCBI): domain Bacteria; kingdom Pseudomonadati; phylum Bacteroidota; class Bacteroidia; order Bacteroidales; family Bacteroidaceae; genus Bacteroides; species Bacteroides sp. AM23-12. The sequence continues at coordinate 2,955 of NZ_QTLF01000042.1, read as the reverse complement.
GCTTTTTATGCCGCTTTGTTTTTGGAATATACGGCACGTGTGGTCAGTTGTCTGGAAATCTGGCTGATCCTCAATGTGCTGACAAGGAGTGTCAGTTTTGCAGATTGCTGCCTGATTGCTGCCTTCTCTTCTTTACTGGCCAATCTTTTGTTCTTCTTGCCTATGCAGTTGGGTGGCCGTGAGGGAGGATTTGCCCTTGCGGTAGGCGGGCTTTCCCTTTCCGGAGCTTATGGAGTCTATGCGGCATTGATCACTCGCGTGCGTGAGATGGTCTGGATTGTGATAGGGCTTGCTTTGATGAAGGTTGGAAATAAAAAGTAGCCTTATTTTACTATAATTTCCCAGTATCCGTTTTTGTTTGATCCAACTCGCTGAATCATACCTTTTTGCTTTAATGATGTGATCAGGCGTTCGCTATGCCTTAGGCTGTGTGATATGAATTGTAAGTTTTGATGGCGTTTCGTACTTCCTGTATTTCACGGATGGGAGCTACTATATGCTTTCCGTCAAGGATATCTGTAATTTGACTTTCAGATAAGGTGTTTCCTTCAATAGCCAGTGAACCTTGAATGGTTTTAATTCGGTTGATTTTCCGCAATAGCAAAGCATCTTCCTGTTCCATGCGGATGGCATATCGTTCTACCAATGCGGAGATATCCGCTATTAAGTGGATAGCGCGGGAAGATATGGCGAAAGGCGGAGTATACATGCTGGAATATAAAAAGTTTATAAGTTTATTACTTTCTACAAAGATAGCATTAATTTCCTTCAGAGGAGACATCCTGATGATCTATTTTATAAAGGTAGAAACTCCAACTGCTCCGACTTAGTTTGGTCGGGCAATTGGAGTTTTCTTGTTTATAGGCTATTCAATTAAAACTTTTCTTGATTTCTGCCTCATGCTTTCCAGTTATTTTCCGCATCGAAGCAAGGGCACGCTTTCACCCATTCTTCCGGTTCTATCTCTCCGTTCTCATTCCGGTCGGGACTAAGGTCACGGTGACCGCATACGCGGCATTCCGGATAATCTTTCAGTAAAGTAAGAACCAGTACCCGCAGTGAATGTTTCTGCCATTCGGTCCGGGTATCTTTGGGGCGACCTTTGCTGTCGAGCCCGCCTTCATAGCAGATACCGATACTTTCTCTGTTGAAACCTTTGGCGTGGGCACCGACCTTTTCTATCGGTCGGGTAGACTTTATATCCCCGTTTTTGCGGATATAAAAATGATAACCCGCTCCGTTGAATCCGCGTCGGCGATGGCAGACGTCCAGGTCATATTCCGTGAAATCCTTGTCTTCGCGTGTGGCGGAGCAGTGAATTACGATTAAGTTGATCGTTCTCATAATCTGTCCGGCATTAAGCTTCAGAGATGGATGCCTCGCTTTGTGTACGCTGTAGGCACTCTTTGTTTACGCACTGTAATGTGGCAGCTTGTGCCAGTTGTTCTCTCAACGAAAAGATTTCGGTGTGCATTTCTTTCACTCTCGCGCTCAGGTCGAAATAATCTTTCAGTACCTTTTCCAGCTGTTCCATCAGGAAGGTATACTGGTCTTTCACCAGTTCGCTGAATTCTTTGACGTCTTGCGCCATCGCTTTACGCTTTTTACGATTACCCAGGAAAGGGAGGATAGTCATAATAATCTCGATAATTTTATCTAGCATTTTTTTTAATGGATAATTGATAATTGATAATGGGGGGAGTTGTACATTAAGGTTAGTTCGATATAGTATCTCTCATTCTGAGCGAAGCGACGAACCTGAGACTGACTAAAAGTCGGTAGTATCTTACTTCTCCTCCTTCGGGAAGGAGGAGTCCCCGTAGGGGGAGGTGGTAGGTGAATGCATAACTCTGTTATTTACAATAGAATAGGAATAAACCTTGTTTTACCTACCACCCCGGCTTTCAGCCACCCCTCCTTCCCAAAGGGAGGGGAATTGAGATACTATTGACTTCTTAGTCAGTTTCAATTGGGAGGGCTGCTCCAGTGTTTTGTACTGCTCTTTCCCAAAAAAGTCCTGTTAAACTGTCGGGTCCGGAGCTTCTTCATCGCCTCCGCTGTTTCCTCCGCCTCCGCTATTTCCTCCGCCTCCGGTGTTTCCTCCGCCGGCATTTCCGCCTTCCGTGTCACCTTTGCTTGCTAGTACGAATTCCACGTTGTTTTCGCTTCGTGTGCTGGTGTGACTTGCGTTCACCAGATGCAGTGCTTTATCCGCTACAAACCGGACATTCACCTTGCGGATGCTTCGGACCGTGCAATCTTTTTCCTTCTCTGTCCCCTCGCTGCACAGTGTGATGTGAAACGTACCCAGACCGTCGATCTTCACTTTGTCACCTTGGGTGAGTGACAGGCGGAGTTGCTCTACAAAAGCTTCGATGGCATGTTTTACATCTCCTGCTGTGAGTGAAGAGTTGGCTTCGATGGCATCTGCCAGTTTTTCGACGTCCATCACTCTTACTGTACCCGATTTCTGACGTACGTAATACAGCATCGGGGAATTCTCCTGACTTACGTACTTTCTTCGCTGATAGCGTTCTACTGAAACATTCATAAATTTAAAAAGTTAAGGTTTAAGTAATAATTATTTTGTTTCTCTATGACATTACAAATATACGAAATATAAGAGGCGAAGTCAAGCATTATGCCATTTATTTCATTGTAAATATGAAATAAAATCGGAAAATATTAGAAATAATATTATGTAATATAATATTGTTTTGATTCTGTTTTTATTTTGCTTGTTTCAGTAATACTTCCAATGGTGGTGTATAGTCCGTAATTTTCGTTAGAGAAGGATTGTGGCTGAAGTATGCGTTCCCTGTCTCTCCATTGCGTTGTTTGGCTACGATGACTACCCCCAGTCCTTCGGTCGGATAACCGCTTTCCCGGTCGGTAGTGAGCCGTGCCAGTGCAGGGCGGTAGAGCAGCATTACTACATCCGCGTCTTGCTCAATG
>NZ_QTLF01000041.1:0-35656 GCF_003434395.1 Bacteroides sp. AM23-12 | reverse complement strand
GCGGAAACAATTGTTGGCGGCGGGTGCCGGTGCCGGGTTGGCGGCTGCTTTTGCTGCTCCGTTGGCTTCCTCATTGCTGGTTATAGAATCTATTGAACGGTTTGATGCGCCAAAGACGGCGATTACTACCTTGCTGGCAGGAGTCGTTGCCGGAGGAGTCGCCAGTTGGCTTTTTCCTATCAATCCGTATTTTCAGATTGATGCGATTGTACCGGGAATGACTTTCTGGTCACAGGTAAAGTTGTTTCTTCTTTTGGCGGCTGTGGTTTCTGTTTTCGGAAAGTTCTTTTCTGTCACTACGCTTCAGGTCAAACATATCTATCCGGCCATCAAGCATCCGGAATACGTAAAAATGCTATATCTGCTCTTTATTGCTTATCTCATCTCTATGGCAGAAGTCAATCTGACAGGAGGTGGGGAACAGTTTCTGTTGGCACAGGCCATGCATCCCGATACCCATATTCTTTGGATTGTCGGTATGATGTTGTTGCATTTTGTATTCAGTACCTTTTCTTTTTCGTCAGGACTGCCGGGAGGAAGTTTCATTCCTACATTAGTGACAGGAGGGCTTTTAGGGCAAATAGTTGCATTGATTCTGGTTCAGCAAGGAGTGATTGCTTATGAAAATATCAGTTATATCATGTTGATCTGTATGTCTGCTTTTCTGGTTGCGGTCATACGTACACCTCTCACCGCTATTGTGCTGATTACTGAGATTACGGGACATCTGGAAGTCTTTTATCCTTCTATTGTAGTGGGAGGACTGACTTACTATTTCACGGAAATGCTTCAGATAAAACCTTTCAATGTGATTTTATATGATGATATGATTAATTCTCCTGCGTTTAAAGAAGAGGCCCGCTACACTTTATCGGTAGAGGTCATGAGCGGTTCTTACCTGGATGGTAAAATCGTGGATGAACTTCGCCTGCCGGAACGTTGCATTATTATTAATGTTCATCGTGACCGGAAAAACTGGCCTCCCAAAGGGCAGAAACTGATGCCGGGGGATCAGGTGCAGATAGAAATGGACTCGCAGGATATCGAGAAACTCTATGAGCCGTTAGTCAGTATGGCGAATATTTATTAAAAAAGAAGTGAAGCGTTTATTCAACGCTTCTCAACCATGCAATTTCTTCTGCCCACTTGCTTTCATCGGGTGTTTCAAGAATAAGTGGCATATTATCGAATCTTGAATCTTTCATTAATCTTTCAAAGAATGCACTCCCGGTCAGTCCCTGGCCTATGTTATCGTGACGGTCAACATGACTGCCTAATTCTTTTTTAGAATCATTCAGGTGCATACCACGCAGATACTCGAAACCTACTTCTTTTTCAAATTCGTCAAAGACTTTATCGTAATCATTCACTATGTCATATCCCGCTGTATATGTATGGCAAGTATCCAGGCAAATACCTACACGGCTTTTATCATTCACCCGGTCGATGATATATCTTAATTGCCAGAATTCACTTCCTAAATTACTGCCTTGTCCCGCAGTATTTTCAATAACGGCCGTTACTCCTTTAGTCTTCTCCAAAGTCAGGTTGATACTTTCTGCAATGAGTGCGAGACAATCCTCTACGGAGATTTTATTCAGATGGCTGCCGGGATGGAAATTGAGAAGTTTCAGTCCTAATTGTTCGCAGCGTTGCATCTCATCTAAAAAGGCAGCTCGACTTTTCTCCAATCCTTCTTCTTCGGGGTGTCCCAAATTAATAAGGTAACTGTCATGCGGTAAAATATAGTCTGTTTGGAAATTGTACTTAGTGCAATTTTCTTTGAAAAGACGGATGTTTTCTTCTGTCAATGGTTTACTCACCCATTGACGTTGATTTTTAGTAAACAGGGCAAAGGCATTTGCTCCAATCTCATGCGCATTGACAGGGGCGAATTCTACGCCGCCGGATGCGCTTACATGTGCTCCAATGTATTTCATCTTTTATTCTATTTAAATTTTATCTGTTGATATAACATTTATGCAGGTTTCAATGTTTGCGTAGAGTACCAACATAGGCAAAGATACAATTTTTTAGTAGTAAACTCAATGCTCATTATGATAAAGGTACAGTGATCTACTGTCTTTTTATATCCCACATCTCAGGTATTAATGGTTGAGTTGTCAGATGTTAATATCTGAGATGTCAACTGTTAATACCTGAAAAGTCAGATATTAATACCTGTCATGGACATTATTAATGCTTGAAATGTGGCATAATAAGCATTGTCACCTTCAATAAAAGACAATAAAAGAAAGGAGCTATTCGTAAGTTTATAATAACCATTGAATAGCTCCATATTGTGTGCCAGAATGGAGAAATTATATCTCAAAATCCGGTAAATAGTCAGTCAGAACCTTATTGACCTGTTTCCCTTGTACTTGATCTGTGATGATAGTCGCACCTTCCTTCTTGCCGGCATCGTATTTCAAAGAAACCTTTTCCGCTTGATGGGTGACGCTGATTGCCGCTTTCCCTTTCTCCGTCAGATTGCAGGTAATAATCCAGTCGCCTACTTGTACCGTATTGCCTTGGCGAACCACTTTCATATCCGCACGGTTATTTCCATGTGTATCCATAACGGTGAGGAAACGGGCAGTTTTACATGGAATGGTAGTAGACGAAAAATGCCAGTGATTGGGATACTTCACAGCTTTTCCCTGGGCATTGGTTACATTCTTCCAGTTGGTTGGAGCGCAGAAGAAGGTATCTACGATGGCCTGTTCCGTCTTTGCCGAACTGAAAAGATGAGCAACAGAGATGCCTTCATCCTTATTCTTTCCCGTAACTTTCACTTCATCAGGAAGTTCCTGCATTTCCATCGGAAGTTCTACCGTATGCAGCAGATAGCTCCATGTGACCGCTTCTTTTCCTTCCAGTTCATCATAAATCACATACACTCCCGTATTGCCTAATTGAATGATGTGCCGACGGAACATCTTCAGTTTGTTCTCATCCCATCCCTTTTCGGGAGTGTACTGCGTGCCGGAAAGTTCACCACGTTTCAACCAGATAGGAGCTGTGATCTTTCCGTAAGCATTGGAAGCGTCTCCCACCATATACGAAATCTTTTCTCCTTCATACCAACGGGGAATCCATCCGTAACCTTCCGTCCCGATAGTCTGAGTCATTCCATTGACCAGAATACTGTTGTGTGCACGGGTGTTTCGATAGGAATACATACAATGGTCATCGGTAAAACCGGTACGATGTCCGCTGCTATAGAAGATCGCCTTGCCGCCATAGAAGGTATTAAATGCATTCTGATTGGCCAATGCGTGCGAAGTTGAACCGTATGGACTGGAACGGAATGACAACATTGCGTTCTTTTCTATATCCCCCAACGAAGTATGCATCGTAGCAATTCCCGTTTCATTAAATACTTTCGTCATCGGCAACTCTGCCAATGAGTGTTCTTCTTTCGGGAGTGCCTTGTCAGTAATGCAGCGATACCAGGTCAGATCACCTGCTTTTCCAAGAAAAGACTTTTTCATGATATCCGGTTCTTTCTCTAGAATGGTACGTGCGTAGGCGGCTGCCCACGGATTATTGCATTCACGTGCTAAAGCATCCGCATAGCCGACCCGTGTCCCGTTCGGTTTCATTTTCGTTTCATGGGAGTTACCGTGTCCCGCAGATTTGGAGAACGGAGGCTGATGATAGATTACATAGAGCACATTGTTGTTATACCAGGGATCGGCAAAGAAATCGAAACCGCTGATACGTGAATAGAAAGCGGGAACTTCGATCAATGTACGAAGGTTGACATGGAAATAAGAGTCACCGTTGTGCCATCCTCCGTCGGTGTTGAGTCCCGGCAGACGGGATACCCATTCGTTATAGCAATAATCTACCCAAGTGGAAGCCATCGGCAATTCACCGTATGTAGCAAAAGCTGCCATATTCAGAATACGGAAAGTCATCTGCCATACATGATTGTCGGCAATACGGTTTTCCAGATGATTCACATATTCATGATAAAACTTATGGGCGTTTTCGCTGATCGTTTCGAGAAGCAACTGTTTTTCGGCAGGCGTTAACAGATTGTACCATGCATCATAAGCGGAAGTACTCATGGACAGAATCGTGGAGCGGTTGAAATCTCCTGCGAAGTACTTACTGTCTTTCCACGAAAGAATTTCGGAAAGACGTTTGATACCTTCTTTGTAGTACACTTCGTCTTTCGTCAGCAGATAAGCGCGTACCATAGCTTCTATGTTCGCTTCTTCGCGGTCTACTATCTTGCGGCTTTCCCGAATCAATGCCGAGCGATATTGTACGATGTTTGTCAATTTGACTACTTGGGTGGTATCGATTTCCTCCTCCAGATGTTTCAATGGATGATTGAGGCATTTCCTTGCTTTCTGAATATAGAGCTGCGCTTCCGGATTATTCTTGTTCCGCTCGATGATCTGATCCCAGTCTTTGGCATCGAGCAGGATACGGGGATGGCTTTGAGAGAACTTCGCCAGCACTTCTTGCAAGGAGGGAGGATTGAACGTACGTGTCTGCTCGTCCACATAGAAATGATAGACGGGCGACCATTCTTCTTTGCCGTCCTTATCAAGGTAGGCGTGCTGCCAATACCATTTCCCTTTTTCAAAGAGTTTGAAAGGATTGAAGAAAGCCCAGTTTCTTTCGGCGGTCATTACTTCCGATTTAAACTCAGGATCACGTGCGATACGGATGCGGTATGTCACTTCCGGTTTGTGATCTTCTTCTTCCACTCCGTCAAGCACAGGTCCGAGGTGGGGGAACTTATCCGGCCACATGAAACGCGGCGGATTGACTGCTATGTGCTGACCGTCTAGTGGAGAAGGTGTTTCGCGGACTTCATGCATCAGCGTCTGCTGACTCAGACGCAGGATGCTTTTCTGCGCATATCCACTATAGGAAAGCATAGCTACAAATAACAGGAAAATATAATATCGTTGTTTCATCATCTTATTTTTTTAAGAGTTCTTTCAGACTGATTGTCTTGTTGTTGATCAGCGGACGTGCCCAGAAACCGATGAAGGTGATATATCCCACAAAGAGCAGGATAGACAGCATACCTGTACGCAAGGACGTAGCATCTGCCAATGTACTCACAATCATCGGCCCGCCTGCTCCACCCACGATAGCCGAACATAAAATTCCGGCAAATGAGCCGTGATGCTGTGAAGCCGAGTTCAGCGCCAATGAGAAGACGATAGAGTACATCATGGAAATACTGAATCCGATAGCAGGAAAGGCGATTAGCGAAACATCCTTGCTTCCGAATAAAGCGGCTAGTAACAGCACTATCGTCAATACCCCCGAAACCTGTAGCAGGCGTTTGCTGTCAATCAGTTTCAGAAGAATCATTCCGACCAGACAGCCTGCCGTCATCAGTCCCCAGAAGTAGCTGACTGCCTGCGCACCTTCCGCCTGCGGGTTTACACCGTGATATTGTTCGAGGAAGGTACTCATGAAGATAGAGGTTCCTTGTTCCGTACTGACATAGCAGAAGATTCCCAGAAAGAACAACCATACATATTTCTGCTTGAACAGGGCGAGGTAGGAATCTTTCGATCCGCTTTTCTCATCTTCTTTCAGTTCAATCTTCGGGAAATGCGAAACACCGACGGCAATCAGCATCACCAGCAACAATAAGGTAAATACCCAGTAGAGAGATACCCAAGGCATATCTTGTGGCGTCATATCCGCCAGCAAGTCAAGGATAAGGCTTTTTCCTGCTGTATAAGTGGCAGGATCAAGTTCCCGAATCAGATAAGTATATGCCAGCGGGCTTAGGAAGGAGGCGATACCGAACATAAATTGTGCCAGTTCAGCGATGAAAGCATAGTTTTCTTCTCCTCCTACAGTACGTTGGAGCGGATTCAGCACGGTTTGCAGCATTGCCATTCCCAGACCGATGATGAAAGATGAAGCTAGCAACATCGGATAAGTATGCATACAGGCGAACAGGATGGTTCCGATAAACGGCATCAGGAATCCACAGAACAAGACAGGCTTTTCACCGAAACGGTCGATCAGTAGTCCGGCAGGGATGGACATAATGGCGTAAGCCAGAAAGAAGGAAGTCGGGATAAACCCCGCCATCGCAAGATCGCTCAGATTGAAATTGTGGATAATGTCCGGAATAAGCGGTCCCAGAATATTGGTAATAAACGAGATAGTGAACCAGAACGCCATAATTAGCGCCAGCATTCCTAGATTTTTCTTCATAATCTTAAATAAGTTGAGAAGGTTTTCTGCTCTTCATTTAATTCGGTTTTCTATTTAAAAAGAGGGAGGCGGCACCGATACTTCCGGCTTTGTTGCCTAAAGAGGCTGCCATGATTTCCGTGTTCACGGCACAGTCGGGGATGGCATAGCGAAGGGCTTTCTCACTTACTTTCTGAATATAAAAGTCTCCGGCTTCGGACAGTCCTCCGCCGATAACGACTCTTTGAGGGCTGAAGATATTAATAAATCCGGCAATGCCGTGACCGAGGAAATCACAATGTTCGTTCAGCGACTCAGCCGCAATCTTATCTCCTTGTTTATAGAGACGGACGATCAATTCTCCGTTTATTTCTTCATTCGGATAAGAGATGCCGGCTTCGGCTATCCGTTTGCTGAAACGACGGACCAGTGCGGCAGTGGAAGCATAATGTTCAAGGCATCCTATTGAACCGCAGGCGCAAGGTTCACCATTAGCTATCAAGGGGACATGTCCCAATTCAGTACCTCTATTGGCGTATCCGTTAAACAGTTTGCCGTCAATTATGACTGCGCCACCGATACCGGTTCCTACAGTCAGAAAGACCACATGAGTGGCTCCGTTTCCGGCTCCGTACATCGTTTCGCCGAGTCCCATCAGATTAGCGTCATTTCCCAGTTGGGTAGGAAGTCCGGTCTCTTTTTCCATCCGGTCTGCCAGTTTCAGATTTTCCCAGCCTTGAATATTCTCCGCACCTCCCAATACGATACGATTCGTACAATCGACAATTCCCGGTGTCCCTATCCCGATACCGGCTATCGTATATTCCTTTGCTTCGGCAAAGGTTTTCACTTCATTGACTGCCTTGACTAATTGCCCGATGACAGCTTCGGCTGATACGTCGGCATTCGACGGTAGCTTCCCTTGAAAGTGAAATACGCCATTATTATCAATAAGAGCGTATTTCACAGAAGTCCCGCCAAGATCAATTCCTATAGCGTATTCTTTTTCCATATAACTAGGTATGTTTTAAATTCGTTTATACTGTGCCATGCTTGTGCCACCGTATTGGCACGCTTGTGCCAAAGGCTTGGCATAGCAGTGCCAACAGCTTGACACAACTGTGCCAACGGCTTGGCACAAGCAAAGCAACTGTTTTCTTTCATATACCAGTTTATACTCTTTCTGCCCAGATAGGTGAACTCCATGCCCATTGCCCGTCACGCTGGCGAACACGCACGTAGTAGTAATCTGTATCACGCTGAGGCTCTTTATCTTCCATATAGTGTTCCACAGTGAAACAGCTTTCGGGCATAGCACGATTGAAGAGAATCGCTTCGCTCAGCCAGCCGATCATGAAGTGCGAACGTGAGCCTTCGAGCAATTCGCCCAATGTGTGTTCAAACTTCTTGCCGTTGAAATCAGCAATCACTTTTCCGTCTTTCGGCATCTCTACTTCGAGGATGACAGCTTGCATGGCAGCGGTAGTCGTATTCGGATTCTTGCTGCTGTACATATCCAGTTCGGTTTCTTTTTCGTCTGCGGATACAATGCGGTTTACGTGAGTATGGAATTCTGTTTCCCCTTCTTGCGGAGAAGTGAAGGCTGCACCGCGGAAACATGGAGTGACGCTCAGAATGCGTCCTTTGTCTACAGACAATTTACCTTGCCAGTGTACATACTGCTCTTCACGGTTCCATCCGAAATCTACTTTCACTTTGCAGCGGACAGTATCACCTTCGGGGGCAACCGGAGTCAACGGACCATTCATGCGGGCCAGAATCTGACCGTTCTTGACGATATCCACATAGTCGATGCAACTTTCTCCGGTAACATTCAGATAAATGCGGCGGCTGTTGCCACGCACTACGTCACCCATGAAAGCATCGTTGAGGCGGAAGTCAATCAAAATCTTATCGCCGGTTGCGGCGCATACGTGGCGGGTCCGAAGTGCTTCCCATATAGCGTCGCGGGTTAATGACGGAGCCAGTACACCGATACGGCCGTCACCATAACTGCCCGGATAACCCGAATGTTGGTCGGTAGAAGCCATAATACCGAATTTATTACCCAGTTCCAGACCATATTGAATGGTTCCTTCCCATTGGCGGGGGCCCATATCGTGCAAGTATGGATAGTCGCCCTGATCGCTTTCAGCCAGACCGTGACGAGAATACATTTCTACGAACGGGGTCTGGTCTCCTTCGGTAAAGCATTTCCAGTTATAGCCGCGATAACCACCCTGATAGCCCATATGGTGCGGAGTGATGAATACTTTGTGTCCTTTGGCCTTTTGTTTCCAGTCTTCGATGGAAGTGCATTCTACAAGCGGTGCATCGAGATCGTAGTTCAAGGCAACATGGTCGCCATGTTCCATGCTGTGTGCTTCATATCCAACGAAAGTGAGGAATTCTCCTTCTTTATTATATTCGTTTGTCATGGCTACGTACTTCTCATATCCGCCTTCGCGCAAACGTTTGAAAGCACCGGTATGGTAGTCGATTACCCATTTCAGGCGTGGATCGTCTGCTCCGGGGATATCCGGCCACATGGCGTGGGGTGTTACACTTACAAAATCCAACTGTCCTTTCGCTGCTTCAAAAGCATCGCGCATATCGCCGTGTCCGTATGTGATGTTACAATGGTTGTGCAGGTCTCCCCAGTACATTTTGAGGTCACTTGCCGATGGCATTTTCTTTTTGGCTTCTTTACTTCCTGCCGCACAAGAGCCGAGCAGGCTGCCGGATGCTGCTAGTCCTAAAAAAGACCAGCCAGTATTCTTTATAAAATTTCTTCTGTCCATGATATTATTGTTTTGGGTTATTTATCGATTTTCCATCAGTCTTCTGTCTCCTTTGAAAAGCACTGTCTCTTTTTCATCGGGATCATTGTCTTTATATTGTTTCTGAGTTTCTTCAAGTAGTTGCATCAACTCTTTTTGTTTCTTAGCATATTCCGCTTTTCCGAAGATATTGTTCATTTCTCTCGGATCGGCTTTCATGTCATACATTTCCCATTCGTCAATGTCGTTGTAGAAATGAATCAGTTTGAAGTCCTGCGTGCGAATGCCGTAATGACGTTTTACGGAGTGTTCTGCCGGATATTCATAATAATGATAGTAGGCTGCTTTACGCCAGTCGGCAGGAGTCTTGCCTTCGTTTTCCAATACTGGTTTCAGTGATGCTCCCTGAATATCAGATGGCACTTCTACACCGGCAAAGTCAAGGAAAGTGGGGGCGAAGTCTACGTTCATGCTAATGGCGTTGCTGGTGCTTCCGGCTTTAATGGCCTTCGGATAACGGATGATAAGCGGCATACGCTGACATTCTTCGTACATGAATCGTTTGTCAAACCAGCCGTGTTCACCCAGAAAGAATCCTTGGTCGGAAGTATAGACAATAATGGTATTGTCCAGTTCGCCGATCTTTTCGAGATAATTCAGCAGACGACCGATATTCTCGTCTACAGCCAGAACGGTAGCCAGATAATCGCGCATATATTGCTGGTATTTCCAGCTGATTAATGCCTTGCCTTTCAGGTCGCCTTTGCGGTATTCGGCAATGCGCTGTGCATAGGCGGAATCCCATTTGTCCTGTACTTCTACAGGCATGCGCTTATAAACGCTATACAGGCGGTTTGTCGTATCTTTCAGCATTTCTTCGCGAGTGAGCAGTTTTAAGTCCCAGTCATTCGTCAGCGTATGCTCGATCGACATATCTTGTTCCCGTGCCGCTTTCCCGCGTCCTTCGTAGTCATCGAACAGGTTTGCGGGTTCGGGGAAAATAGTATTGTTGAATATACCCAGATGGCGGGGGGCGGGCATCCAGTTACGGTGGGGAGCTTTCTGATGATACATCATGCAGAAAGGTTTGTTTTTGTCGCGGTTTTCGAGGAAATCGATTGCCTTGTCGGTGATAATATCCGTTGCATATCCTTTTTCTACGATGTGCTTTCCGTCTTCCCAGAAGTCAGGGTCGTAGTAGTCGCCCTGCTCATGCTGGCCGCTGAGTATGCTCCAGTGGTCAAATCCCTGCGGTTCGCTGATAAGATGCCATTTACCGATCATGGCAGTCTGATAACCGGCTTGTTGAAGTAGTTTCGGGAATGTCTGCTGATCACCGTTGAAGGTGCTTGCATTATCGGTAAAGCCGTTCTCATGGCTGAATTTTCCGGTGAGGATGCAGGCACGTGAAGGACCGGAAAGGGCATTGACTGCATAACAATTGTCAAAACGGATACCCTCATTGGCTATACGATCCATATTGGGAGTCTGGATGAGGTTGCCACCATAGCAGGACATAGCTTGGGTGGTATGGTCGTCGGTCATCATGAAGATGATGTTCGGACGTTTGGTTTCTTCTTTTTTCTGGTTGGCACAGGAAGCGAGGCTTAGTGCAGCCAATGGAAGCAGTAAGGTAGAGGGATTGCTTTTCATGATAGAAATAACATCTGATGATAAAAAATGACCAGTGAGGAGCCGAGGCCTTTTCCGTAGCGGGCATATATCCGCATGGAAATCTGGTCTCAGTGCCTCGCTGGTCACTGGATTATAATTTATATTTTAATGACTGTTTCTTGCCGTTTACTTTCACTTCTATTTCCAGTCCGTTTTCATCGAACGTTTTGTTCTTGAACTTAGCGTCAAATTTAGGGGCATCTGCGCTCTTCTTGACTGGGTAAATAACTGTGATGTAACGTACCGCATTCTCATTGTCTTTCTTTACGTTGAATGAAACATTCATACGTTTGTAGCGCTTGCGATATGCAGTAGAACACCATCCCGGCTCTTTTTTCATGCTCATGCCTTCAGGGCCGAAGCATTGAAGTTTCATGTTGCTTCCATCCTCGAATTGAGTCAGGAATGTCATGTCTTCGCGGCTGTTGGCTATCTCACCTTTCGGCATCTGATAGTGCAGGTTGACAGAACCTTTGGCGCTGCCTGATACTTCATCTACAATGACAAAGTAGGTATTGTCTACGAAGAAGACCGAACGGCGGTGCTTGAAGTTCTTGTAGCTTGGGTTTTCTGTAACCAATGTCTGGATATTGCCTTCCGGCTGCCACAGTTTAGTAACAGATTCGGTTGTTTCCAGATTTTTATTGTCCAGAGTCACGGTGTTGTGTACGGAAGTCTGACGGTGCCAGTTGCGTTGTTCCATCACTTCGCCTTCACCTGCATATACATACGAACCGGAGTCGGGGAACAGGTTCTTGCCGTTAAACCACATTTCGAAAGTACCGTTATCCGGCTGACAATGCCAGAAACCTTTCGGACCGGCTTTTACTACCATTTGTGTAGCATCCATTCCCCAGGAATTGCGGAATACAAAGAAACCTGACTTCAGGAAACCTTTCGACATATAATCAGGTAATGCACCCTCTTTGCCGTCTGTTGCCAAATACTTGATAGTTTCGTTTTTGGGGAACAGTTTGCTCCATTCACGATAGTTCTTCAGCATTTCTTTTTTTTCTGTGATTTTAGCATCACTGAAACATGGATTTGTGTAATCCGGGAAAGAAATATTAGCATAGAACATGATCATCTTTTCGATGGTATCCAGATATTCCTGTGGAAATTCATTACGGAATCCGTTAACATCTGCAATACCCAGTGCCTTGCAGAAGATATTGATAGCAGCAAGGTGGTAATGCGGGTCAAGTTCAAACTGACCGCCATCGTTGTAAACCTGTACGTTTATTTCACGGTTCAGAATGTCGATACCACTTTTTCTCCAGGCCGGAGCTTCTTTAAATTCCGGGAAGAATGCACCTGCATAAATCATACGCTGAGCTTCGAACAACAAGTGATTACCCTGATCAGAGTAATTAGCCAGAATATGTACGGCATGTTTATGATAGTTCACCAGAAATTCAGTCAGGAAATCCGGAGTGAAAGAAGGAGAGGGGAGGAACAACTGGAACTGGGTAGTCTGATCCTGCAGACGATTACTTACTTCCAGCGGACGCCATGCGAAACGTACATTTTCCACTTCGCCTTTAATCTTACCGTCACTTACCAGTTCGTATTCTTTCTTGTCCATCTTCACCAACGGATTCTTTTTGATCCAGTCGATGTATTGGTATGCCCATTCTTTGGCATATTTCTCGTCACCCGATACACGGTATGCCTTACCCATCGGAGTAAACCATTTATGACGGTGCAACTGCCAGCGGAGTTCATTGTCTTTCACCGGCCAGTATTGCCAGTTGATATCTTCTCCGTAGTTGTAAGAAGGCTGGTAACCTTTGTGAACAAAGAATGTATGTTTCAATCCGTCGTCCGCCCATTGCTGTTCTTCTTTGCCGATAGTGATCTTTTTCAGATTAATATCCGGAGTCTTCACATTCGTACGTGCACGGTAGTAGTCGAGCAATGCTTTTGCGGCATCCTCATCTTTGCCTTCCTGATGTAAGGCTTTTACTTTTTCCAATCCGGGGTAGTCCAGGTTGAGAAGCGAGAATACCTCGCTTTTCAACTCTTGGGCATAGCCTTTGCCTACGAAACAAGCAAATGTCAGCAGGACGATATATTTCAGGGTTTTATTCATGATATCATTTATTATTCTGCAATTTACAATTTAGATTTGAATTTTCTCAGCTATGTTACTTAATAACTCTCACCTCTCCATTCTCCACTCTCAACTTCTTCAAGTCCATGAATCTCTTCAATGCTTCCAGATAGTAGTAGTCAGCATAATTCAGCGGAGTATCGATTTCAGAACCGTTAGGCAATGATCCGACAGAGTGCATTAGGATGAATCCCTGGTTTTCGCCGACTTTGGCAAGGTATGCGTCGCTTGAAAGGCTTTTCAGAATTTTTTCTGCATAATCCAGATATTTCTTTCCGTCGGGTACCATTGTGCTAAGTTCAATGAATCCTGCGGCTGTTACAGCAGCAGCCGAAGCATCGCGTGGAGTCTCTTCGGTGACAGGAGCATCGTAGTCCCAGTAAGGAATTGCATCGTCTGTTTTCACGCGCTCCATGATCATGTCGGCTATGTTTACGGCAAAGTTCAGGAAGGTAGTGTCATTTGTTTCGCGGTAGCAGGAAGTGTATCCGTATACAGCCCAAGCCTGTCCGCGCGACCATGAAGAATCGTCGTTTTTACCCTGGTGAGTCTGTTTGCGTTCTACTGTGCCGTCGTTGTTATAGCTTACTACATGCCAGCAAGTATAGTCAGGACGGAAATGATTTTTCATCGTAGTGATAGCATGCTTGATAGCGACATCCTTGTATTTGTTGTCGCCTGTCCATTTGCTTACAGTGAACAGAAGGTCCAGATTCATCATGTTATCGATGATTACCGGGAAGTTCCAGCTGCCAAAGTCCCATGAACGGATGGCTCCGATTGAATCGTTGAAACGTCCGCTCAGGTTATCGGCAGTTTCTTTCATGACAGCTTTGATGGTATCGTTAGGAGCCAGACGCTCAGCGTTTCCGTAGCTGCAGTTGATCATAAATCCCAAATCATGTGTACCTTTATAATAGCGTACCGGATTCAGCAGGTTTGTATATTGAATGGCATCCGCTTTCAGTGTATCATTTCCGGTCAGTTCGTATGCGTACCACAGTGATCCGGGGAAGAAACCGCTTGTCCAGTCGTATACTACACATAAACGGCGTTTGCCCATTTGTTCGGCAGTAGGTTGCGGACGAAGTGAGTCCTGAAAAGTAGAAGGATCTCTTTCTAATTGGCGGCAGAGGAAATCCATGTCATATCCGGTGCGGATTGAACGTGGAAGCTGACCGGTTCCGTCAATTTCTTCTGCTGTGAGTTGTAACTGGGCAGAAGCTACATCCAGCCCTTTCTTAATCCAACTGTAGTCTTCCTTTGGAGTTGTCTGGCACGATGCAAGTGCAATGGCAACCGAAGCAAAGAGAACAAGTTTCTTTTTCATGTTATTCATTTTAAGTGATTGTTTTTAGAAGTTTTGTAACTGATGCAAAAGTAGATGAATGGGTTTAAATTATGTGATAGGATTGTTTAAAAGGCATTCAATACCTGCTTTTCTAGTTTTGAATTTGTCGAAAATGATTTTAATATTCTCCAATATGCCGTGTCACAAGCATATTGGAGAGAGTTTTATTCAGTTACCATTTGGGATTTTGATTAAATTGGATGCACAAGTCCATGTCTCGTTGTGGAATAGGGAACAGCTCATGTTTGCCTTCTTCTGTATAAGTGGCTACTGAATAATTTGGTGATCCTGTACCTTCCCACCAATAACCTAATTCTTTAGCGGTCGCTTGCACTGTTTTATAATAAATACCCCAACGGATTAGGTCTTGACGACGGTGTCCTTCAAATGATAATTCATAACTGCGTTCTTTGCGGACTGCTTCACGAAAACTTGTTTCATCGAGTCCTTGTGGCAGATCGCATGCGCTTGTGTTACTTGGATTGCCATAACCGCGGCGACGTACGGCATTGATTGCATTATATGCCTCAGCATCGGGACCATGTTTCCATTCGTTTAATGCTTCTGCATAAAGCAATAATACGTCTGCATAGCGTAAGAAATACCAGTTCACATTAGATTTATCATTGTTGATGAAACTATTTGTTGTTACATACTTCTGAATATCCCATTTTGCAGGAGTATAGTTTTGCTTATTTTTCTGAGCTTTAGTAGGATCAGCATCTTTCTCTGCTGCACTTTCATCTGTATCACTGGCACCGGCTACCCAAAGAGATTTTTTTGTGTCAGTATATTGGTAGTTGGCTATAGATAAATCACGACGGATATCCGATACATCTTCTCTCCAGTCAAGCACAAATGTATGAACTACTTTTACGTTAGCTGCACAACTTCCGCGTACACCTGCAATAGCGGTTGTTTTAACTCCGTTCCACTTACCGATACGTCCTACCGGATCACTGTTGCCTGATACTGTCGGTGAGTAAAATGATATTTCAATCAAACTTTCAGTCGGGTCCCAAGTGCCATTACAGGTATTCTTCCATAGTTGTTCGTAATCTTTCAACAGTCCATGTTTGCCGGATTCTACCAAAATGCGTGCGGTTTTTGCAGCAGCTTCCCATTTGGATTCATCCTTTACCGGATAGCCAGCCCAGGTAGCATAAACTTTGGTCAATAAGCCTAATGCTGCTCCTTTTGAGAAACGATAGTCGTTGCTTTCGCGATATTGGTCATCTGTCGCATATGGTAAAATGTCGCAAGCGTACAACAAGTCGTCTTCTATGTATTCGTATACCTTTTCTGGAGCTGATTGTACATATGTAGCCGGATTCTGATTTGACATCTGAGTACTTGTCATTAAGACAACATTTCCAAATCGGCGTACTAATTCAAAGTAGAACATACCTCTTAAAGCTCTCGCTTCCGCAATGTATAAGGTGGCGAGTTTTTTGTCAGTTGTAGTATATGATCCTATTTTATTTGAGATACGTTCCAGAAAATCATTTGCTCTGTAAATACCGGTATAAAGTGCTGCCCATGTTTGCTGTACTTCAGACTGAGTGGTTGGGAATGAGTTTGTCGGAATGATACGGAAATTTTCATTACCGCTACCTTCCACTTGTGAAATATCCGTTCCCAAGTTAAAGAGTATGGATAAGTAATATCCATACATGGCATCTAAAGTGTTTGTACGATAAACTCCAAGCAATACGTCTTTTGCTTCCTCCGCATTGTTCATGTAGTTTTTCTTTTCTACTTCAGTTCTGGTTTCTTCCTCAAGTGAACAAGAAAAAGGAAGCAAACACATTACCGACATTGCTATATAGTATATTATTTTTTTCATGTGATATGTTTTATGAATTAGAATTGAAGATCGATACCAAATGTAAATACTCTACTTTTTGGATAAGCACCCCAGTCCAGTCCCGGAGTCATCGGGGTATTGCTTGCGCTGTTTACTTCCGGGTCATAGCCGCTATATCCGCTTACGCAGAACAGATTCTGACCGGTTGCATATAAACGGAGTCTGGATACATGAAATTTACGAGTCCATTTGTGCGGCAAAGTGTATCCTAAAGTTACATTCTTCAGACGTAAGAATGATCCGTCTTCTATAAAGCGGGAATATACATCATTTACAATATATCCATCCTGTGAAGGAACCAGGTTGGAAGTATTTGTCGGGCTCCAACGGTCAGCTACTTCAGCCAGCATATTTCTACGTCCGTTTCTGGATTGTGTAGAATATAGACGAGTTGCATTATATATGTCATTGCCATAGTTGAACTGAAGCATGAAGCTGAAGTCGATACCTTTATAGTCAAATGTATTTGTAATACCACCAAACCATTTGGGCATAGCGTTACCAATTACCGTGCGGTCATTGGTCGTGATTATGCCGTCGCCATCTTGGTCTTTATATTTAACTACTCCTGGTTTCACAGTGCCATATCGTGCATTGTTTGTAACACCTTCTTTCAATATCAGTTGATTGTCTGGCGTAGTATAGAAGTCAGAACTTTGATAAACTCCATCGAATTCATATCCATAAATCAAGCCGAGTGATTGGCCTACAGTAGCAATATAATCATAAGCAGTAAAGTTGCTGTCGAATCCGGAGCGGGCGTACATCGATTCAACGCCTGAAGCTAATCCTTTTAATGTGTTTTTGATAAATGAAATATTGAAGTTGGTTTGCCAACTGAAATCACGTGTCTGAATATTAGTCGAATTTAAGCTTAGTTCAATACCCTTGTTCTGAATCTTACCGATGTTTTGCATCTGTGAATCAAATCCGGTAACATGGGCAAGTGACTGTGCTAATAATAAGTCTTTAGTGTTTTTGACAAAGAAGTCGGCAGTAACATTTAATCTGTTATCAAGAAAACCTAAGTCAACACCCAAGTTGATAGTGCTTGAACCTTCCCACTTCAAATTAGCGTTTTTCAGTTGTTTAGGAGTCAATACAGTTACCGTATTGTTGCCTACGCCATATTTACTAGCTTCGTAAAGATCCATAGAAAGGTAGTTGGAGATACGGTCATTGCCTACAATACCCCAACCCAAGCGAACTTTGAAGTTAGATACCCAATCAACATCTTTCATGAATGCTTCCTCGGAAACACGCCATGCGGCAGAAAATGAAGGGAAGAATCCCCATTTATTTTTGTTAGAGAAAACAGTAGAGCCATCAGCACGAACTGTTGCCGTCAGTAAATAACGGTTATCGTAGTTATAATTTCCACGTGCAAAGAATGATAGCAACATTTTTTCGCTATAGCTGCTTTCTACTTTACTAGGTGTTGCACCCAGACCAAGGTAATCATTTCCTAAGTTATCGAATGGGAAATCCATTGCTTCGCCTAGTAAATATTCAGTGCTTCTGAAAGAAACTTCATGCCCTAACATAACATCGTAGTTGTGTTTCTTAACCTTCTGTTTCCAAGTCAGATTATTGAAGTTCGTCCAACGTACGTCGCGTCCCATTTGTGTACGTCCATAAGGCTTCTGACCGTTACGATAAGCCTCCTTGGAACCATCTTTGTAGAAAATATTTGTACGGTTATTAGTGGTGTTATAGGTTCCGGCAGTTTTAAATGTCAATCCTTTAATAATCTGCCAGCTTATCGAACCATTACCAGACCACATTTCGGCGCGTTTGGTATTTGTTACTGATTCAGTTTGTTTCACTGGATTCACTTGTGCCAAGCTTTCGCCAGATTCGAGCATTTCAGGGTCAATAGCTGAATCAAGAAGTTCATCATCAGTCAGCTTTAATCCTCCAGTAGGACGGGCACTTAAAATCTGCGCTAACATATTGAAACGACCGGAGTCTGCGGATGTACCTACACCTTTACGGTTAGTCAGTGCATAATTGACGGTGATATTGAAAGACAAACTTTTACTTAACTTTTGGTCAAGGCGAAACTTTCCTGTAGTTTTATCGAAACCACTGTTCTTGAAAATACCGTTTTCAATATAGCGTGAGAATGATGCGTTGTATTTAGAATCATCTGTACCTCCCATGATTGACAAACTATGGTCTTGTGACCAGGTAGGATTGAATGTTTCATCCTGCCAGTTAACACCTTTAACACCCATATAGTCATCAAGTGACTGATAACGGTAGGGAATATCATTATCGTCATTTCCCGGCTTGAAGTAGGAGTCTGAATATTTTGAATTAACTTCTCCTTGTAACTTAACAAATTCGTATGGGGAAAGAACGTCTAGCTTTTTAGATATTTTACGATAACTGGCTGAACCATTGTAGGTAATTGTCGGTCTTCCAGTTTTACCGGATTTGGTTGTGATTAATACCACGCCATTAGCGGCACGCGCACCATAGATAGCGGAAGAAGAAGCATCTTTTAAAACTTCAATAGATTCGATATCAGAGTTTGACAAATAGTCGATATCGTCTACTTCAAAACCATCGACAATATAAAGTGGAGAAGAATCTCCTGTCAATGTGCCGACACCACGAATATTGATGCTGAAGCCAGCGCCTGGAGTACCGTCAGTTGAAGTGATTTGCACACCGGCAATCTGACCTCCTAATGCGCCTGCTACAGAACTTGTCTTGAAGCCTTCTACATCTTTGGCGGCGATAGAAGCTACGGAACCTGTCAGGTCACTGCGTTTCATAGTACCATAACCTACTACAACCACTTCATCTAGTGTCTGATTGTCAGGAATCATCTTTACGTTAAGCGGCGATTGACCTGTGAATTTAATTTCCTGTGTCTTATATCCAATATATGAGAATGTAATAACCGCACCTTTATTAGCTTTGATTGTGTAATTTCCATCAAAGTCGGTTATACTTCCCGTTGCGGTTCCCTTAACCTGAACAGTTGCTCCAATGAGAGGAGTATCTGTTTCATCTACAATAACACCTTTTACAGTAGCGTTCTGGGCATGTAAGCTGATCGATATGATCAGTGCCAAGAGGGTGAACAACCCTCTTGCGCTAATTGATTTTATTATATTTGTATAGTACATAACGTGTATTTTTGCATGTATTTATTAGAACTTAGTATCAAACCAAATAAATATCGGAGAAACCCGTGCCCCGCTTGTTGCAGCTTGTGGATCTTTTCCGGTGACGTCATAGGTTATCTGACCAATCATGGCCCCGTTAGCGTAGCCGTCTTTGTTGCGCCACAGATTTGGGTTAATGTGTACTTTGAAGTCTGTCTGGTCAATGTAACCTAACGCTTTGCTTAAATTAGTAGTGTTTTCAAAGTAAGACATCGGTTTTCTGGATGTACCGGCTGTCGCATCATAAGAATTCCACATTTCCGATAAGAAGTTATCTACTTTTTGTGCCAATGCCCCGCTTATATGTGAATCCGGACCTGCTATATTATAGTAGAAGAAGTCACGGCGATAGTCTAATCTGAATGTAGATTTATCTATACCTGCTCCTAAACTTGGAGCTATTGACTCACCACCTCTTGCCGGATTTACCTGGAAGACAAACGGAGTATACTCTAATTGTACATTACTGTCTGAAATCATTGAGAAATGGAAAAATACAGGTTGTTTTACAGAAACTGCCGTTTTTCCTTCTCCGGCTGTTGCGGTAACCATTACCATGCCACATTGTCCTTGTTTTAATCCGGTTATTGTAATCTGTCCGGTAGATTCATTAATAGTCGCTTTTGTATTATTGGGATTATGTTTCAATTCTACTTCCCACTTTAGTGAAGACAAACCATCTTTGGCATCTGTTGCTGTTGGAACCGGTTTTACAGAGTTAAGTTTACCGCCTGCCTCAATTCTGAATTGATCGGCATAGTTTTCAATAGGAGTTAATCCGAGGTTATTTCCGTAGCGGAAATAAGTAAAATAGTTCGGATTTGCTGTGATTGTTAATGTAAATGTAGCAGTCTCTGAACCTTTGGTATTGGTAGCCATAACCTGAACTGTATATTGCCCGACAGGAATTTTGTTTCCCTTCTTAATGGCGATGTTTCCATTCAGATCAAGAGCTAATTCACCTTGAAGGTCAGTTGGCAGATTTACAAATTCATATTTCACTTCATCACCTTTGAAATTCTCATTTTTGTTAATGTCGATTTCTACAGCTTGTACATTGTTTACATCAGCGTATCCGAAGTTAGCTATCGGTTCTATAAATTCAACTGTATTTAGTGTGAATACATTCTCGAATACTACGCCTTCTGGGGAAAATTCATTGATAGCCTTCACACTGATTTGATATTTTTCTCCATCCTTGAATTCATGATGAGCCGCTACAGACAATACGCCCGTTGTCGGATCAATTGTGATTTTATCCGTATTCGGACTAACTGAACTGATACTGTATACAAGCCCTTCCGCAGAACCTTTTAATGCGGGAATATTACTTTGGAAAGTGGTCTCAGGACTACGCTCTCCTTCTTCCTCTATTTTTCCTTCATCAGGAGTGTATATTAATGAAAGTGGGCGGGAAGTTACATTGATTTCCAGCGCATTCTCGAAAATTCCTTTTTCAGGATCCTCTCCAGTTGCGGCAGTTGTCAGTTTGAATGATAGGATGTACTTACCAGGCTGAATGTTTTGATTTCCTTTGATGATGGAAATTTCACCTTTATCTGATACGGCAAAGTAGTCTTCGGGACTTTCTACTGCAACTCCATTCCACATTGCAGAAGCAATGGTGTAGTTTGAAATAGAAATATGATTTCCTTCAGTTCTAATTTGAGAGGTGGGCAGTTCATTGCTGTTTTCTGTGTCGATAATATCTGCATATTCTACCTGCAGTTTCTCCGGATCTGTTTTGATTCCATCAGGCACAGGTTTCATCATGTTGATTTCCACAATGTCGGTATATTCATATCTGTTATTGTTGGAATAACATGCGACAGATAGTTTGTATAGGCCGACAGGAGTATTGCTTGTACTATTTAAAGTGATTTTTCCTGTTTCCGAATCAATGGCGAAGATGCTATCGGAAAACGGTTCTCCATCAAGAGTGATTCTGGTAATGGCAAAATCGTATGGAGCACTGCCTTTGTAAGTCGGGCTACTGATAACTCCTGTCATAGATGGACCGATATCAGTCATTCCTGTATAATAAATGGTAAACTTCGTAGAGTCAGTAGTTTCTGTATCCGAACAGGAACTATTGACTATTGTCACTGCAATTACTATGAGGACTCCTAGTAATCTTGAAGTAATGTTTAGTAATTTAGATCTCATATTTTAAGAGTTATTAGTTTATAAGGTATAAGATAATGTATGTGTCTCTCCATTCACACTTACTTCTACAGAAGCGCTGTTTTCGAAATATCCGCTATCTATGAATTTGGCTGAGATACTGGATGTATCAGTACTTCCATTGACTGGAAGGATAACTGTAATATAACGTGCGGTTTCATCAGCACTCTTATTCATATCGATGGTGTAAGATTGACGTGTGTTGTAAGCCCCGTCTACGAGATAGGCTATACGTCCCGTGAATGGAGAACAGGTTACTGCTTTATTGGCAAAAGTGCGGACTATAATGTTATTATTATTGCTGAATGCTGTATGGACTCCATTTTTATCTGTATCCATAACAACTTCGCTGGCAGTGCCTTCGCAAAGATTGAAACTTAGATTAATAGTACCTTCTGCATTTCCAATACCTTCATCTACTAATACAAAGAATTTTTTGTTTACGTAAAAGACTGCACGACGGTGCTTTAAGTTATCATATCCTTGATTCTCAAATACAACTAATTCAGTCGCTCCTTCCTCTGATTTCAACAGTTTGCCTGCTGCTTTTTTGATATTCTGTTTTCCGATTGATAAAGTATTGTGTTTATCGATACCACGGAACCAGTAACGTAAGTCATTGTCTCCACCGCTGGTATAATAAGTACACACACCTGAATCAGGGAAAAAATTTCGTCCGTTATGGTATAGTTCGAAAGTACCATTATCTGGCTGGTTATGACTATAGGCACTAAGTGAATTAGAAGCATCATTACTCTTGTTATTGCTTAAAATCATGACTGTAGAAGCCGGTGTCCAACCATTTCGTAATACATAATATCCTGCCTGGTCGAATAGCTTCATATCATTATTGGGGGTACGTCCCTGTGCTGTTCCACCATTCCCGGCAGTTTGCATATATTTCAATTCTTCACTATCCGGGAACATTTCCACATATTGCTTAAAGTTCGTATTTTTAAGGACATTACGTGTCCGGCTCCATGAGTCGTTGAACATTGGGACCACATTATCGGAACCCTTGATAAAGTAATTAGGATATGTGAAGTACATCACTACTTCTGCTGCTTTACGCAGTGGTTCTGTAAAATCTGACGGCAATTTACTGGAGAGTTGGTTTGCCTCTGCTAATTTCATAGCCTCGTAGAAATCCGCAACGATACCGATATGATAGTGGAGCGACATTTCCTTGTGCCATCCGTCACTCATAATTTGATTTTGTACTTCTTCGCTAAGTATCTGATATCCTGTATTCATCCATTTCTCCGCATTCTTAAATTCCGGCATTAACGTTCCGGCAGTAGCCAATGCATTCGCTTGTGATATAAGTATGTTACCTCCTGATTCATACGGATAATCTACGAGAAAATCTGCTTGTTCTGCAAATTCTACCAAGAATGTAGAAAGCCATTCCGGAGTAAAATTAACAGAGTTCTTGAAGTATTCAAGCAATTGTACCTGGTCACCGATACGGGTAGATACCTGTAACTGCCACCATGAGGTAGTATTAGGTCCTGTTGTAGGCTTCGGATTGTTTTCTATCCAATTCTTATATACCTCAATCCATGATTGAATGTATTTCTCATCTCCACTTACACGGTAAGCTTTGGCTTGGGGGATGAACCACTGATGGCGATGAAGTTGTTTCTGATATTCATCAGATGCATCTTTCGGTGAATACTCCCAGTTTATACCTCCGTCTTGTTTTACTGAATAGGGTTTCAAGGTTTCCTTATCTTCATAGAAGTTGTTAACATGAAAGCGATAATCTACCAGTGCATAATCAGCTTTTGCCTGCTCTGCTTCTGAGATCGTCACATTAATTAAAGATAAGTTCGGATTAGTAACATTGGTTCTCGTTCTATAGTATTCCAATAAAGCATTGGCTGCATAATAATGTTCGCCTGCCTCGTAGAATTCTTTAACTTTTTCCAGTCCGGGGTAGTTGAGGTTAATAGCCTCGAATACTTGAGGATCAACAACATCGTTTGGTTTGGCATCAGGAAGCAGATCTATATCTACATTCCCTCCGGTTAATAGATCATCATCATCGTCTGCGCATCCACTAAATGCGAATAGCGCACAAAAGCAAATAAAGAAGATGTTCTTCATACTTTATTAGGTTTTATAATTATTAAAAGTGTTATTTTACTGTTGCAAATGTAGCCTCATTAATTAGATTCTTTAATTTAGGTTGTTCATACTTTGTTCAAAAATGATTTTTTTGATATCAAATTTGTTGAGACATATGTTGTTTTTGTTTAAAAGAGCTGTTTATCTCCTGTATTTTAGTTTTTTATGTGTCATAATGTTATGGATTGTAATATGATATGGAATAGGTTCTGTACAATTTAGGTTGTTTGGATGGATGATTTTAAAGTCCGTCATCATTCAATAAAAGAAGAAAAAAACGTGTTTTGAGGTATAATAGTGCGATACCAAATGTGGTATATGGTACAAGGCAGGTGCATTTTTCTTTCGGAAAAAGACAAAAAACACGATTGCTATAAAAGACTCTATACTGTATGTCTAACTACTATCCTTTTGATTTCTTGATATACTCCGTAGGTAAGCATCCGAAGTACTTCTTGAAACTGGTGGCAAAATATGACGGTGTATTGAATCCTACCATAGTACTGACTTCCGCTACCGTATATCGTCCGTCTTTCAGTAGCTTGGCCGCTTCATTGAAACGAATCTTACGGATAAAGTCAATGGTTGATTCTCCGGTAATTGCTTTTAGTTTCAAATGCAGATTAGAACGGCTCATGTTCATTTCTCTGGCGAATTCGTCGGTAGAGAATTCGATGTTATCCATATTCTTTTCCACAATCGCCATGGCACGTTTCAGCAAGGCTTCATCCATTGCATTGAATGTGATTTTCTCAGGTTCTACTTCCAATGATTTGGCGTACTTATCGAGCATCCGTCTGCGTGTACGCATCATGTTCTGTATCTTGGTTGTCAGGATGGCAAGAGAGAATGGTTTGGGGATATAGTCATCCGCACCCATTTGCAGACCTTCCATCTGATCTTTGATATCAGTCTTTGCGGAGAGAATAATAACCGGGATATGGCAAGTCCGGATATTTTGTTTCACGTTCTTGCATAGCTTGATACCATCCATAACCGGCATCATGACGTCGGTGACAATCACATCCACTTCGTTGTCTTTCAGTTTTTCCAGTGCTTCTTCACCGTTCCCGGCTTCCAGTGTGTTGAACAAATCCGCCAGTCCGTTACTCAGGTAACGGCGGATTTCGTTATTATCTTCTACGATCAGAATTGTTCCGCGTTTCTTATCACCGGATTCCACAGATTCGTTTTCCACTTTCTCCGTGTCGATGAAATACATTGCTTTCGAATTGGTAGAATACACTTGCTCTTCTTCATTCTGTTCGTTATTGGAAGCTAACTCGGAAGGTTTGTAAACCGACAGATCCTGTGGCAGATAGACAGAGAATGTACTGCCTTTGTTTTCTTCGCTGTCCAGTTCGATACGCCCATGATGAAGTTCTATCAGACGTTGTACTAACGAAAGTCCGATACCACTTCCTACGTGCTCACTTTCTATCTGATAGAAACGTTCGAATATCTTTCCCTGTTTGTTGATAGGGATACCTATGCCTGTATCGCTGACTTGTAGCAATAGCCAGCCGTTCTCCTCTTTCAGAGTTACGGTAATGCTTTGCCCGCTTTCCGTATATTTAAAGGCATTGGAAAGGAGGTTGTTTACTATCAGTTCCAGATAGTTGGCATCAAAAAGAACTTCTTTGTCTTCCAGTTCAGAGTGTAGAGTATAAGTAATCTTTTTGTGGCGTGCCAGTTTATCGTAGAAAAGGAAGTTGTCCTGTATCAGTTGATGAGCGTTTCCTTTTTTCGCTTTTAGTTCGAACACTCCGAGTTCAGCACGGCGGTAGTCCATCAATTGGTTGACCAGATGCAGCAGGCGGTTTGCATTCCGTTGGATATATTCCAGTTGGTTGCGTGTCCATCGGTCGCTGATTTTGTTAATGATCTCTTGCAGGGGAGTCAGAATCAGCGTCAAAGGTGTACGAAGTTCATGCGAGATGTTGATGAAGAAACGCATCTTCATCTGATTGATTTCTTCCTGATGTTCTTTGTCTCTGCGTTCTATTTCAAGCTGGGCTTCCATACTTTTGCGCATCCAGAAGAAGCGGAAAACAAAAGTGATGAAGCCTGCGAAGGTTGCGAAGAAGATGAGTAGTGCCCACCAAGTCTTATACCAGATCGGCAGAACGATAATCTCCAATGCTGTAGGGATAGGATTCCATTTGCCGTCGCTGTTGGCTGCTTTGACAAGGAACTGATAGGTTCCCTGTGGCAGGTTAGAGTAGGAGACGGTGCGGCTGTCCGTCAGATAATACCATTCCTTATCATAACCTTCCAGCTTATAGGCGAAAGTATTATGTTGTCCTGAGATATAATTGGATACCACGAACTCAATGGAAAAAGCTGTTTGCCAGGATTTCAGTGTGATACTTTTCGTTTCACTGATGTTCTTGGTCAGAATACCGGTCTCATCATCCGGGCGGACAACCTTATTAAACAGTTGCAGTTTGGTGATAACCACCGGAGGCGTATAAGGATTGTCGAGCAATAATTCCGGACGGAAAGTCGTGATTCCGTTGATACCGCCAAAATACATCTGTCCCACAGACGTACGACAATAAGAAGCGGTATTGAACTGATTGCTTTGCAACCCGTCCGACTCTGTAAAGTTACGGAATTTTTCAGTTTCCGGATTAAAGCAGGAAATCCCCCGGTTGGTACTTAACCAGAGTCTTCCGAAGGAATCTTCCAAAATACCGTATACTACGTTATTCGGCAGACCGTTGGTCGTGTTATACCGTTTGATCTGCTTGTCTTTTTCATTGAAACAATAAAATCCTTCGCGTGTACCTACCCAGATGATTCCGTTGGAAGCCTCGTAAATACAGTTCGTAAAGAGCTTCGTGACGTTGGAAACCGGAAGTATGGATGCTTTTTGTATATCCAGACCTTCTTGCTTAAAGACTGATAGTCCCTCTTCTCCACCGATCCATAAGCGTTTATGGGAGTCGCGGAATAGTGTCGTGATTTGTTTGGAGACGACTGGAGTACCATCTTTCTCTTTTTCAATCGTAGTAAAACTCCGTTGTTCCGGATTAAAACGAACCAGTGCACTGAGTGTTCCCAACCAAAGATTCCCTTCTCCGTCGGGAAGGATGGCATAGACATTCTCATTTACCAGCTGGCTGTTGCGTTGGTTAAAGTTTTCTACCTGACCGCTGTTGCGGTGAAGGATACTCAGTCCGCCGGCATGAGTACCTATATATACCAAAGATTTCTTTTCGTCTACATATACCGCCTTGATATTGTTGGAACCGATGCCTCTTGCACTTTCATCCTCTTGCAGTGTATAAGATGTAAATCGCTGTGTAATCGGATTATAAAGATTCAATCCTCCGTCATTCGTTCCTATCCACAGGTTTTTGTCTTTATCTTCGACAATACAGCTTACTACATTGTCGCTTAACGAGTTTTTATAAGGAATATTGCGGATATTCTTGAAGCGGTTCCGGATAGGGTGATAATAGTTCAGACCACCGAAATAAGTTCCCAGCCACATACCGCCCTGAGAATCCATAAAGATACTGCGCACCGAACGTTGTGACAGACTGCCGTTTTCTACGGGGTTACTGCTGTACGAGGCAAAAGAATCAGTACCTTCATGATAAATATTCAAGTCGTTGAAAGTTCCGATCCATAAACGGTTTTGTGAATCCATTGCCAGTGAGCGGATGTAATTGGAACTGATACTCTTCGGGTTGGAAGGAGAATGCAGATAATTCTTTATTTCCTTCGTTTTCGGATTAATCAGGAACAGTCCGGCTCCTTCGGTTGCCACCCAGATGCGGGTAGGGGATTGCTGAAGAATAGCCTGAATCTGTTTAGTCCCTAAAATGGGGATCACTTTTTCAAAAGTTTTCTGAGTAATAGAGTAAGTATAGAGTCCGTCGGTCGAAGTTCCGATATAAATTTGGTCACCCTGTCTGTAAAGAGTGGAGGCGATTGTCTTATGCATCGCTGTGCTGAAAGAATCATCTATAAATTTGGATTCTTTGATATCGAACATGATCAGCCCTTCCGGAGTACTGATAAGTAACTGTTCCGGTGAAATCTCTTCGATACCGTTAACTTGCAAATGTTTCCCATTCTTTTCATAGAAGAAGTTCTGGAATATGTCTTTTTCCTCATCATAACGGGACAAACCATCACGTGTACCAATCCATACCCGTCCCTGACTGTCTGTTTTTACAATACGGGAGATGTCGTTGGCGATACTGTTCGGGTCATCCTCATTATGCTGATAAACCGTAAATGCATATCCGTCGTATTTGTTAACTCCGTCATAAGTGGCAAACCACATATTGCCCCTTTTATCCTGATCGATGGAGAACACCGTACTTTGTGATAGTCCCTCATTGATGGAAATATAGGAAAATGTGATTTGTTCCGGAGTTTCAGAAAAGGCGGAATGCATTCCTAAGCATAGGAAAAACAAGTAGATTACTATCTTCTTAAGCTTGCTCATTATTAGTTCACGAGATTAATAATGACGCCAAAGATAGTAATTTCCTTTAAATACCCCATGAATAAAGTACAAAAGACTGTATTCTTTTGGATAGTTTCGTAGAGATAATAAATAAGCCCGGCATCATACCGGGCTTTTATGCTTACAGAATTCGGTTCAGAAACCGGGGCTTACTTGGATAAGTCTCCTATTTCATCCAGATTCTTCTGAATATCTTCGTCAGTCAGTGCGTAGTTCACTAAATCGCCTGCCAAATATTTGTCATAAGATGCCATATCGATCAGACCGTGTCCGGACAGGTTGAACAGAATCACTTTCTCTTCTCCTGTTTCCTTGCACGCCTTTGCTTCGCGTATAGCGGCAGCAATCGCGTGACTGGATTCCGGTGCCGGAATAATACCTTCCGCCTGTGCGAACAGACAGCCGGCTTCGAAAGATTCCAGTTGCTGGATATCTACCGCTTCCATCAGATTGTCTTTCAGTAATTGGGAGACGATGACGCCTGCACCGTGATAGCGAAGACCGCCTGCATGGATATGGGCAGGAGCGAAGTTGTGTCCTAATGTAAACATCGGGAGCAGCGGAGTATATCCGGCTTCATCACCGAAGTCATATTGGAATTTACCGCGGGTCAGCTTCGGGCACGAAGCAGGTTCGGCAGCAACGAAACGCGTTTTCTTTCCTTCCAGGATGTTGTGACGCATGAATGGGAAAGAGATACCTCCGAAGTTGGAACCGCCTCCGAAACAACCGATTACTACGTCCGGATATTCGCCCGCCATTTCCATTTGCTTTTCAGCTTCCAGACCGATGATGGTCTGGTGGAGAGTAACGTGGCTGAGTACCGAACCAAGAGTGTATTTACAGTTGGGAGTCATTTGTGCAAGTTCGATAGCTTCCGAGATGGCTGTACCCAGAGAACCCTGATAGGTGGGGTGAGCCGTCAGGATATCTTTTCCCGCACGGGTAGACATAGACGGAGAAGGAGTGACCTGTGCGCCGAAAGTCTGCATAATGCTGCGGCGGTAAGGCTTTTGTTCGTAGCTGATCTTTACCTGATAAACTGCGGCTTCGAGACCAAAAACTTTGGCAGCATAAGAAAGGGCGGCTCCCCATTGGCCCGCACCGGTTTCGGTAGTAACGTTCGTGACGCCTTCTTCTTTGCAATAATATGCCTGAGCCAGCGCAGAGTTCAGTTTATGAGAACCGATCGGGCTGACACTTTCGTTCTTGAAATAGATATGTGCCGGAGTTCCGAGCGCTTTTTCCAGTCCGTAAGCGCGTACAAGCGGCGTACTACGATAATATTTATACATTTCGCGTACATCTTCCGGTATTTCGATCCATGCGTCAGTCTGGTTAAGCTCCTGATGACACAGTTCTTTGGCAAAGATTGGATACAGATCTTCCGCTTTCAGCGGCTGTTTTGTTCCCGGGTGCAACGGCGGCATTGGCTTGTTCACCATATCAGCCTGAATGTTGTACCAGTAATGTGGAATTTCTTCTTCCGGTAGGATATACCGTTTTCTTTTGTCACTCATGTTATTGTGGTTTATTAGTTTTCTGCTGCCAAAAGTAGGCAAAATTTTTAATATTCGTGTAATTTTGTCAACAAAGAATCGAATTCGATTGTTATTTTAGTTAAGTTTGCACGGCATAGCAAATACGACAATAAAAAAATGTGATATGAAGATTTATCATAAATTTCTGTTATATCAGAATAAGCTTCTCAAGCCCTATGTACGTATCCTGCTGGGGTTGGTAGAAGCACTCACTTATCTGGCATCTCTGTTGTTGATTGTCGGAGTGGTTTACGAACATGGTTTTCCATTGTCCCCGGTCGAGGTACAGCAGATACAGATCTTGTATAAAGCCGTATGGATTATCTTTTTAATTGATGTCACCCTGCATATTTCGCTGGAATACCGGAATACGAAAAAGCAATATCGAAGGCTGGCATGGATATTGAGCGTATTGCTTTACCTAACTTTGGTTCCCGTCATCTTCCATCGTCCGGAAGAAGAGGGAGCAATTCTGCAAGTCTGGGAATTCCTTCACGGGAAGTTTTATCATTTAATATTATTGTTGGTTTTTTCTCTGCTGAACCTGTCCAATGGCTTGGTGCGTCTTTTAGGACGCCGTACGAATCCGTCTTTGATACTGGCTGTCAGCTTTATGGCTATTATTCTGATCGGGACGGGATTGCTGATGCTTCCACGATGTACGGTCAATGGCATCACTTGGGTCGAT
The DNA here is from genome assembly GCF_003434395.1 of Bacteroides sp. AM23-12. Lineage (NCBI taxonomy): Bacteria > Pseudomonadati > Bacteroidota > Bacteroidia > Bacteroidales > Bacteroidaceae > Bacteroides > Bacteroides sp. AM23-12. The sequence goes on along the minus strand of NZ_QTLF01000041.1, from coordinate 5,474 downwards.
TCTCTGTTTACAGCCACCAGTGCCGTCTGTGTGACGGGCTTGGTGCCGGTAGACGTATCCACCACTTTCACCACCAGCGGACTTGTAGTCATTATCCTGCTCATTCAGATCGGCGGACTGGGAGTGATGACATTAACCAGTTTCTTTGCCATGTTCTTTATGGGAAATACTTCCATTTACAATCAGCTCGTTGTCCGTGATATGGTCAGTTCCAATTCGTTGGGGTCGTTACTGTCCACACTACTATATATCCTTGGATTTACATTGGTCATCGAAGGCATTGGCATGGTGTCCATCTGGTTCAGCATTCACGATACGCTTGGGATGAATCTGGAAGAGGAACTGGCTTTTGCCGCCTTCCATTCCATTTCGGCTTTCTGTAATGCGGGTTTCTCCACACTTTCAGGCAATTTAGGAAATTCGATGGTGATGACCAACCACAACTGGCTGTTCATCTCCGTCTCTTTACTGATTATCTTGGGCGGTATCGGCTTTCCGATTCTGGTTAATTTCAAAGATATCGTATTATACCATTTGCGCCATTTCTGGACGTTTGTGCGTACCCGCAAACTGGAAAGACATAAGATGCAGCACCTCTACAATCTGAATACGAAAATCGTATTGATCATGACTTTCCTGCTTTTGCTGATCGGTACACTGGCCATTGCTGCTTTTGAGTGGAATGCCTCTTTTGCCGGTATGTCTGTGGCCGATAAATGGACGCAAGCATTCTTTAATGCGACCTGTCCGCGAACGGCTGGGTTTAGCAGTGTCGATCTGGCATCATTGAGCGTGCAGACGCTGTTGGTTTATCTCTTCCTGATGTGGGTCGGCGGCGGTTCGCAGTCTACGGCAGGCGGTGTCAAAGTGAATGCTTTTGCAGTGGTAGTGTTGAACCTTGTAGCTGTATTGCGGGGAAGTGAACGGGTGGAGGTCTTCGGCAGGGAATTGTCTCATGACTCTATCCGGCGTTCCAATGCGACGGTCGTCATGTCGCTGGGCGTATTGTTTCTCTTCATCTTCATATTGAGCATACTCGAACCGAAAGCCTCTTTGCTGGCACTGACCTTTGAATGTGTTTCCGCCCTTAGTACGGTAGGATCGAGCCTGAATCTGACGCCTCAATTGTGCGATGCCAGTAAATTGCTGGTATCGTTGCTGATGTTTATCGGACGTGTCGGTCTGATTACGTTGATGCTGGGCATCGTCAAGCAGAAAAAGAATACAAAATACCGTTATCCGAGTGATAACATCATCATAAACTAACATCATGAAGTATATTATTATTGGTCTAGGAAATTACGGGCATGTACTTGCCGAGGAATTATCGGCATTGGGGCATGAGATCATTGGAGCGGACATCAGCGAAAGCCGTGTCGACTCAATCAAAGATAAGGTTGCCACTGCTTTTGTCATTGACGCTACGGACGAACAGTCGTTGTCGGTGCTGCCTTTGAATAGCGTAGATATTGTTGTTGTGGCGATTGGCGAGAATTTTGGAGCATCGGTACGTGTTGTCGCGTTGTTGAAGCAGAAAAAGGTGCCTCGTATTTTTGCCCGTGCCATTGATGCGGTGCACAAGGCAGTGCTTGAAGCGTTTAGTCTGGAGAAGATTCTGACACCGGAAGAGGATGCTGCCCGTAGCCTGGTGCAGTTGCTCGACTTTGGGGCGACGATGGAAGCGTTCCGTATTGATCAGGATTATTATGTCGTGAAGTTTACTGTTCCGAAGAAGTTTGTAGGATACTTTGTGAATGAGCTGAATATGGATGAAGAGTTTCATCTGAAACTGATCGCACTGAAGCGTGCGAACAAAGTCACTAATTGCCTGGGCATTTCTTTGATGGAGCGTCATGTCAAGAATGAGTTGCCCGGAGATGAGAAGGTGGAAGAAGGAGACGAACTGGTCTGCTACGGTAAATACCGTGATTTTCAGTCTTTCTGGAAAGCTATTTAAAGATACATCACGCTAAATAATAAATGAAATGCGATTAACCAACTTACTATTTACGACACTTTTACTATTTGTTTCCGTCTTTGCACGAAGTCAGAAGAGTAATGAATTTACAGTACTGCAATGGAATGTATGGCAGGAAGGTACGATGGTACCGGGAGGATATGACGCTATTGTCAATGAGATTGTTCGCCTGAAACCGGACTTTGTAACTTTCAGTGAAGTCAGGAATTACAATAAGACGAATTTCACAGCCCGCGTCTGTGCTTCGCTGAAAGAGAAGGGGCTTTCGTATTATTCTTTTTATAGTTATGACACGGGGCTGCTGAGCAAACATCCTATCACCGATTCCCTGACTGTTTTTCCCGAGAAAGACGATCACGGAAGTATCTATCGCCTGACCAGTTCGGTAAACGGGCATAAGGTAGCGGTTTACACGTCACATCTGGATTATCTGGATTGTGCATACTACAATGCCCGCGGCTATGACGGTTCTACCTGGAAGGAAATACCGTTGCCGGCATCGGTAGAAGAGATACTGAAAGTAAACGTTGCTTCCCAGCGTGACGATGCTATCCGTTTGTTTATCACTCAGGCTGAGAAAGACCTGGCAGCAGGGTATAAAGTGATTATCGGCGGTGACTTTAACGAACCGTCTCACCGTGACTGGATAGAAAAGAATAAAGATATGTACGATCACAATGGCTTCGTTGTGCCCTGGACGGTAACGACTTTGCTCGAAGAAGCCGGATTTGTAGATAGTTACCGCAAGATATATCCCAATCCCTTGACACATCCCGGCTTTACTTATCCTTCGGACAATCCGGCAAAAACTCCGGAGAAAATCACATGGGCTCCCAAAGCAGACGAGCGGGACCGGATCGACTTTATTTTCTATAAAGGCGAAGGACTGGATGCAAGGAAGGCGGTCATCTTCGGACCGAAAGGTTCTATTGTCCGCGCACAGCGCGTGCAGGAGACATCCAAAGATAAGTTCTTATTGCCGCTTGATGTATGGCCAACCGATCACAAAGGATTGTTGGTTACGTTTATCTGTAAATAATATCAGTAGCATCTATATTTTCTTCATCCTATATAAATAAAAACAAATATTATCTGTCACCTGTCACTGTTTTAGATGTAACAGGTTGATTTTTAGGTATAAATATGGTGACGGCAACGAGTGACAGCAGTGTGATGGCAGAATTTGCCGTCACGCTGTTGCCACTCGTTGTAGTTTATTTAGGGATATTCTGTAAATGTCCTTATTTTCTATAAATGAATAGGATAATATTAATTTTTAGAGATTTTTCTCTTCATTTTTTATATACAGATCTCAATTATTCTTCCTTTTTTTTTGATAATATTATTTACATATCTGTATCTTACATCCTGAAATCATGATGTAGGGGCCTGCCTTTTAGCAGGAAGTTAATAAACTTTTCCGTTTTTCATGTATTAGCGCTGATTATGCCGCCAGCCTTTTCTTCTTTTCTATCTTATGATTATACACACATGACTATAGCTACACGTTCAATCTGATATACGTAGTTTCCTAATGAGAATTGCGCATTGGGTGGCAACGAGTGGCACTAAATTTACGTTGAAAATACTAATACTAGTTAATCTTGAAGAAGTAGGCTGTGTTTTATAGCATGTACTGCTTATTTATTATATATTTGCAATAGTTATTTGGTATGAATGATTGTGAAGAATGCAATGATATGCACATATACTGTGAAATGAATGTTTTTATTTAACGCATTGCTATTGTGCTTGCTACTCAATTATTTGATTATAGTGTGCAAATGTTTAACTATACTAGTGTCTATATAAATGCTACCAGATAGATAGCTGGTTTTCATTTATTGGTTCTATATTTAAATTTTTAATATGGTCAAACAATTTGTTTATAGGGATTCTCTCGAAAAGAATCAATCCAATAATATTTTAGATAATATAAAGGTTTGTTCTAAAGGATTTTAGTATATAATGAATATTGACTCGTCCTGCAGACAAACCAATATACGCATAATTTAAATTAATTTGTAATCACCACTTAGACTAATTATAAAGCAATTATAAATGAAATCATTATTTTTAATTTTGTTTTTATCAGTTATGTTTATTTCTTGTAAGGATGATAATAACCTACGAGAAATTACTGACGACGAGAAGATTTTTGAATATATTGGATTAAAAGATAAAGCAAATGTAATAGAGGCCCAAGAAAAAGTTTGGAATACTTATGGGCGTCCTTATAGACCGTCTGTTCAAGTAGTTGATGGATATATTTACATAGCAACGTGGTCGGGGATATATCGAAAGCCAGCGAAGTCGTTGAATAACATGGACTGGGAAAAGTTTGCGTTCTCCGGTCTTCCAGTAATCCAGTTTGTTATGAAGGGGGATTCTATAATTGCAATTACAGCTTGCACTGACGAGAAGGCATTTGTGCTTTCAACAGATGGTGGAAAAACTTGTAAGGCGATAACGCCACCGGAGTTTTTAATTGAAGAGAATGAGTTAAAGGTCATACCTTACTCAATATCTCAAAACTCCCAAAATGCGAATTCACTATTGGCTTTGGTCGAACCTATTGGAGTAGTGAAATCGGTAAATTTTGGAAAAAGTTGGAAGACTATCAGTACTTTTTATGGCGGCTATCAGAATTGGTTTGTTGGATTTCATCCTCAAGACACTACAAATATTTACAATACAGGGGAAACTATGATATTTGAATCTTTTATTAATGCTTCTTGTAATGATGGGAAAGATTGGATAATACTTGAGAATGAAAGAAATAATTGTATACATCATATAGCTTTTGACCCAACTAATCCAAATATAATGATATATTCAGGGGAATATTTTTTAAAGAAAACTATAGATAAAGGTCGGATTTGGAATCCTGTTTTGAAGGATGATGTATATTTTTACAAAACAATTTATGATAAGAGAAATCCACAAATACTATATTCTACTGGAGTCACCCGTATTCCTAAAGAAGAACATAAATTTACAATTCATCATTCTACTGATGGTGGTGATACATGGTCTATACTTTATCAAGCCGATTTATTGGGTGTAGGTGGAATTATTGATATTGAACAATATGATGATATTTTAATACTTTATACTTATACTGATGGTATTTATATCTATCGAATCAAATGAATAATACTTCTCTTGGTCACTTTTATGCAAAATTTCCTAGAGGAAAATTTACAATACTTGCCCGTGCAAAGTACAATCAGTTAGGCAGAGAAGAAAGATGCTCCTTATCTAAGTTATAAATAGTGGCAAAATGTTAGGGTGTTCAGTTTGACATTCTTAATGCAATTGTTATCGTACTGTTAAATTCTTCTCTAAAATGAGAACATCAAACTGGGCACCCTAGAACTTTAGTAATATAAGAAGAACTGCGATCCGGCATTTACTGTAAATGGCGGATTAATGATAACAGTTTGAATATGTAGTGTACTGAATAAGTTGACACTTCAAAAATCGAAAATAAAGA
>NZ_QTLF01000040.1:0-41241 GCF_003434395.1 Bacteroides sp. AM23-12 | reverse complement strand
TTGCTATAGCGATTCTTTTTTATACGGGTACTTTATCGGGGGATTACACTTCTTTGGAATAATAATAAAAAAGATAGCGATGCCCGAATACGAGTATCGCTATCTTGAGAAAAGAGACTAAAATATTATTTGATTTTAGCCTCTTTTAGCTTAACTAGATTTTATAAAATCTTATTTTCTCCAGCGTGGATCACCAATTTCATTATCTATGATTGTTTGGTTAGATACTTTGAAATTACCGTTTGCTGCATCTGTAAAGCCTGGATCAAGAGTGACTCCAGTTGCGTCTACCACTTTACCGGCTCCACCTTCAGGTATTGATAGTAAGGAAGGTGCCTCGAAATAATAGTTCGAGTTAAATGTCAGATTATCAGTTTTAGTATCTTGACTAAAGAATACTTTATTACTCATGTTAGCAAAAATGCATTTTGTGATATTTGCAGTAAAATCTTTATTACCAACTGAGTTGGAACGGACATAGAAGAGACCTTTACTTGTTGCTTCAATTCCATACAGAGTGCAATTCGATATATTTATGATATTGCCTTTCGTTGAATGTCTGTCAAAACGAATAAAATCAGAACCAGAGCAACAATTATAGAATGTGGAATTTTTCAATGTAAACTCTGCTATAAAGGATTTCTTCTTTTGATAGTCTACAAATCTTTTGCCACTTGCCATATCATGGAAAATACAGTTATCTACAGTAAATGTATTGATAGTACCAGTTTGTGTATTATCATTCTCTACTAACAACGAACCAAATCCAGTTACATCACAATTTGTAACAGTTATATTTCCACCTTTACTATCAAGTACTGTAATAATTGTACCTCCGTCACTAGCAGTTAAATTAAGGTTCTCTATTTTGAAATTGTTACATCCACTTAATACAAACTTGATATTAGTAGTTGGACGGTTTTCTGCATATAAACCTTTTATAGTAACATCTTTGGTTAATTCTATTTCCAATGTTTTTGCAGTTCCACTTTCATCTGTATATATGAAGCTATTATTGTCGTCTTTAGGTAATAGGACAATAGTAGCATTAGCCTCGGCTGTTGCTATGATTGTTGCAAGATTGTCACCCGGATAAGCAGGTAATGCTCCATCCAAGTTTATGAGAGTTGTGAATACCATCGTACCACGAGTTTTATCACCATTCTTTAAAGTTGCAGTATAAGTAGTTTCAGACTTTAAGTTTTTAATAGTAGCGGCACCGGCTGCAATTTCATCAGAAGTCACACGGTGTGCTGCAACATCATTTGGAGTTATGATGATTTCCGTAGCAACTTGTCCGGCGGGCCAGCGAAGTGTTACTTCTGATGCTGTCAGATCTTCTTCTGCAACTTCCAGAAGAATTTGTTCTGCATCTGTTGAACGGGTAGCGCTAACCCATTTGGAATCAGTAATTCCTTCTGCTACACTTTTTACCCGGATGGAGTATGATGTTTCTCCTTCTAATCCTGTAACCGTATAAGTTGCTTTTTCAGATTCTAACGTAGAAATAGCAGTTCCTGTAAAATCAGGATCTTCTTTAAATACTTCGATTACATAGGATTGGGCTCTATCCATTTCATCCCATGTTAATTCTATATTTACTTTGTCTCTAACTCTTGCGGTCAGATTAGTCGGGGATAATAGACGATCTAAATTTAATTCTTTTATGTCATCTATATCTTCACATGCAGTGAATGTAACGCTGCCTGTCAACAGTGTGATAAAAGCAAATGCTGTGATTATATATTTTTTCATCTTATCAATATTTAAGTGTATGAATTAATTATACCAGGAATAATTTTTCAATTCCGGATTGGCATTAAGATTAACCTGGAAGATAGGCCAATACATATATTTAACCGGGTCTTGTGCATAAATAGCTTCTATCTTCTCGTCTTTTAGTTGGCTGGAAGATATCCATGTTTTCGTTTCACCCGAACTGTTGGTGTATTCTGTGTAACCTGCCGGATTGATATTTTGCTCATCGCGGTTCAGACCGTATGTTACGAGACTGCCATCTTCGATTGTATTTGATGCTCCGTTGCGCGTCCATGTGTAATCTTCCATTTTATAATATAAATGCCCGCTTAATTCAGCATATTCTCCTTGCAAATCACGTAAACGATACATTTTAGCTTTAGCCTCATCAAGTTTGGTTTTTAATAGATTCCAACGGATCAAGTCAGCTTTGCGAACAAATTCACCGCAAAATTCCAAAGCGCGTTCTTGAACGATTGCATCAAACATTGCATCTTTATTACCTTGAACAGCTGCGACATATTGGTCTACTTCTGTATTCCAATCGGCTTGATCAAACGCACGTTGGCGAATCTGTTTCAAATATGGAGCTGCTGAGGCCGGACCATTTAATTCGTTTTCTAATTCTGCTCTCATCAATACGATATCAGCATAACGCATATATTGTTTATTGATACCATCGTCGGTGCTTTCAATATAGCGGTTCATCCATTCATAACGGAGTTTTCCGAAATACCATTTATCTATTGAATTGAGTTCTTGGACTCCTTTGTTCCATTTGTAAGGAACACATGTTACATCACGTCGTTTATCCTTTTGGGAATAATCAAAGAAAAAGAAAGGAGTAGGACCTGCCTGTCCACCGGATTGTTTGTAGTTTACTATGACATCAGCGGTCTCATGTCTTAAACCGAAAGTATATACTTGGCGTCCACGTGCAGTCGGTTCATTGTTGTATGGTATTTCCCATAATGATTCACTACCTGCTTTAATAATATCACGACAGTTATCAATAAAAATATCTTCGAAATTTGTTTTTAAAGCCACATATTTTCCTTCTTCTGCCATTACGTCTTTACATGCCTGCAGGGCGATAGGGTATAATACAGATTTTGCTAGTTCTGGATCACTGCTTAATGAACTGTTACCATCGGATCTCAAAGAATAACCGGATGCCTGAAGGCAAACTCGTGCTAATAATCCTTTTACAAAAGCTTTGTTGATTCGTTCTACAGTAGTAGTTGCATCCATTTCGTTGGGCCATGCTACCATATTTTCTGCTTCCTGTAAATCTTTTATCAGTTGTTTGTAGATAACGTCTTTGTCAGTTCTTGCAGCATACATTGTTTCTGTGGTTGTTGGTTCAAAGCGAGCGGGAACATCTCCCCAAGCGTTAATCAGATCAACATATGCCATAGCACGCATGGTAAGAGCCTCACCATAAAGGTGTGCCATATTTTTATCTGTCAAATCTGCGTATGTTCTAAGTCCTTGGATGGCAAGGTTAGCCTTTTCAATGCCTTGATAAATATTAGACCATGGTTCTTTACCATCAGCGAGATTCATCTGACTATTATTCGAAGAAACCTTATAAACCGCTAAATCTGCTTTTCCGTCACCTACCTGTTCAGAACTACTATACCATTCTATGTCAGTATTATAACCATACCAAGGCAAATAACGAGCACGATAGTTCTGTTCGCCATAATATATATATATGTTTTTAATTGTTCCTTCTGCTAAATCATAGATTGAAAATATATTGGAGTCGTCCATAGATGAAGGAGACTTTGTATCAAACAAGTCATCACAAGAAGTCATAAGTAAAGAACTTCCGCAGAATGGCATTGCTGCTATTACTGTATATAATAATTTTTTCATATTAGTCTTTTTTTAGAATGTTAAGTTTAAACCAATTACATATTGACGGCTCTTTGGATATGCTGAATAATCAACACCTGGGGTCAATGCGCTTTTAGTACGTGTAGATACTTCAGGATCGAAACCGCTGTAGTTGGTAATGCAGAATAAGTTATAGCCGGTTGCATAAAAACGGAGATTCTGTATTCCAACTTTTCTGGTCAGAGTTTGTGGCAGTGTGTAGCCAATGGAAAGAGTAGCTAGGCGAAGGAATGATCCATCTTCTACAGCCCAGTCTGTCAACACATATTTCTGTGTCCATGGAGACCACATTGAGGTATTTGCATTCATTGCCGCCAATTGTGTAGGATCATTACAGATAGTTCCGTCGGCATTTAGGTTAGTCCAACGTTTCTCTTCTGCCATGACATCAATCATGTTACGGTATTTATATTTGCTTGAAGATGTATATTCAATTTTGTTTGCATTATAGATATCATTACCAATACTATAGGTAAAGTTTGCAGTCAGATCGAATCCGTAAACACGGGCATTAACAGAGAAACCACCACTACAGAATGGATTAGTATCACCAATTACTTTTTGGTCGTCTTTAGTCACTTTATTATCTTCACTTCCATCTACGTTTTTTAGTTTCATAGCACCTGGACGGAGATATTTCTCACCGATGATGTCAGAAGCATCTGCTACGCCAGCTTTCAATACCCATTTACCATCAATGAAACCTTCGAAGTCACTGACTTCATAACGTCCGTCACTTACAAAACCGTAAATTTCTCCGACAGAATGTCCTGGTTGTACTTTGAAGTCTGATTGAATATCTGTTGATGCCCAACCTGAATCAGCAGAATAGTCCATTAAGCTACCTAAGGATTTAACTTTATTCTTATTGAATCCTACGTTTGCATTAAAACTCAAAGCATAATTCTTTTTATTGATGGCATTCCAATTTAGGGTTACTTCCCAACCTTTGTTTTCTGTTTCGCCTAAATTTCTGTATTGGAAGCTATATCCAACACCGGAAACGGGGAAGTTGATTAGCAAATCTTTTGTAGTATTCCAATAATATTCAACTGTACCACTTAACTTTCCGTTTAAAAGAGTAAAATCTAAACCGGCATTGCGAGTATGGGTTGTTTCCCATTTCAAATCAGGATTGGCCATTTGTGCACCAGTAGTCCAATAACTTGACATATTATTCATCCAGCCTATTGAAGCACCGGAACCAGCAGACCAAATAGTACTTGTTTGGTCACTTGGAATGTTGTTATTGCCAGCTGTACCATAACTAATACGAAGTTTTAAATCATCTAACCATGATTTAGTACTTTCCATGAAGTTTTCAGATGACATACGCCATGCAAGAGCTGCGGAAGGGAAGAATCCCCAACGGTTGTCTTTTGAAAATTTAGAAGAGCCATCGGCACGGAATGTTGCACTCGCAAGATATTTACCTTGGAAATCATAGTTTGCACGTGCAAAATAGGATAGCAGGATATCGTCAGCATTATAGAATTTGTCAGTTGAGAAAGCTGTGCCTTGACTTGATAAGTTGAAAGCTTGGTCTGCCGTAAATAGTTTTGGATAAAAACGAACTTCATCTGTATCCGTATTACTTTTCACCTTAATCAATTCCTGACCAACCAAAAGACTTAAACTATGATCTTTGTTCTTTAGTATCTTCTTGAAATCGTAATTTAAAGTATTAGTATTACGGAAGGTTTTTCTTTCTTTGGAAGTGAATACGGCAATAGGCTGATTGTTTCCATTGATGCGGGAGTTGTAAGTTGTAACTCCATAAAAACGTTTGTCTTTATTATAGTAATGATCTAAACCAAATTCAGTCTTGAATTTTAAGTTGTCAATAAACTCCCAAGTAAAACTACCGTTATAATTAAAAGTTTGACGTGACTGCTGACGTGCATTGTCCGCAACGGAAACTAATGGATTTGTTAATTGGAGATCAGGATCATACCCATCGCTCAAATCTTTGAAATTGAACGGGGTATAAATCATAACGTCTTTCATACGAGAGTCTGCACTGGAAACTTCGCTTTTGGACTCGTTAGCACCTGCACCATTGATTGTTGTATTGGAGTAACGTACAGAGAAGTCTAAAGCAACACGTTTATTGGGCTTGTGATTTACTTTTAAACTTAAGTTATCACGCTTAAAATCAGAATCTTGCATGATCGCTTTATCATCCATATGTGCATAGCTGAAAGCGAACTTTGTTTTGTCACTTCCTCCATTGATGCTTAAATTGTGATTGAAAGTATGTCCGGTACGCCCAAATACTTGATCTTGCCAATTGTTACCTTCAATATTTTCATAAAGATCTATATCCTGATAGTTACCAAAAACTTTGGTATAATCATCTGGATTGATCGTATCATGTTTACCACTATTCAACATAGCCAATTCATATTGCCATTTTGCATAGTCTCCGGATGAAAGCGTGTTTAACTGTTTGGCCATCTTTTTCCAAGAGTAGTAAGCGTTATAATTCACAGAAATCTTACCTTCCTTACCACTTTTTGTTGTAACAAGGATGACTCCATTAGCACCACGAGAACCATAGATAGCAGTAGAAGATGCATCCTTCAGAACTGTCATATCTTCAATATCTGAAGCGGGAATATCAGAAATAGATTCTACGGGGAAGCCGTCTACAATAAATAAAGGAGTGTTATCTCCCGTAATAGAACCACCACCGCGTACACGAATCTTCATTTCTGCATCAGGCGAACCTTCTGTTGTGGTAATTTGTACACCTGCCATCTTACCTGTTAGTGCTTCCGTTGCGGATGCAACAGGTACTACTGTCAATGCTTCAGCATTAACTGTGGCTACTGATCCTGTTATGTCTTTACGCTTGGCAGTACCATAACCGATAACTACAACTTCATCCAACGCTTTTGCATCATCTGATAGTGTAACATCAATCTTGCTTTTTCCTTTGATTGCGATTTCCTGCGTTTTCATACCAATATATGAAATAACTACAGTGGCGTTGGCAGGAACTTTTAGAGAGAAATTTCCATCCAGGTCAGTAATTGTACCATTGGTAGTATTCCCTTTTTCTACAATGGAAGCACCGATAATCGGTTCTCCGGTGGTGTCTTTCACATTACCATTTAAGGTAATAGTCTGCGCTGATACGCTGAGCGATAATGCTGCGAAAATCATTAGCAGCAAAGTGCGCATGTTTTTCATTCCTTTAGGCATCTTTTGTTCTTTTATATTAGATTATTAATATTCGAGTGTGTCCACTCTTAGAGTTCTCACTGGTGCAAAATTATGTTTTTGGGGCTTGTGGGATGTGTAATATTTGTTTTTACGATAGTATTTTTTGTTTTTCCGGCATAAAATGGATAAAGACGAGGATTTATGGGAAAATGTACTCTCGTCTTAATCTTTTATAACTGTTTATTCGGGCTTTTAGTTTTATTTTTTAGAATCCGCAGGATACAGATGATTCACTAGCTCGTTCAGATATACCTCCAGATTGCTGTATTCTTTACTCAAACCATATTGTGCGCCGTCGCTTGGATCATTCGGATTCAGATTGTACTTTTTCTCCCATTCGTCCGGTATGCCATCTCCGTCGGAGTCGGTTGGGGTCGGTTCGGATTTATATTCGGGCCAGCCTCCTACATCTATCGGTTGGTCAACCATTCCGTTGGTGCTTCCATGAGACCCTTCATAAGTGTAATTCCCTTTGCGGGTTTCTTCTACGATTCGTTGGTCTACGGCATCGCGGCGGTGAGAAGCTCCGGCAAATTGCAGTACATCTTTATAGGCTTTCTTTGCCGGTTGCAATGAAGTATGCTCTGCTATATCAAATGCTTTTTTGGATAATAAATTCTTTTCCGGTGCGAAGTCGTTCTTGACGATCAGACCAAATGTATTATCCATATTGACTTTATAAAGAGCTTCTTTCTGCTTGTCAGTCAGGCTGGGACAGGTGGCGTCCATAAAGTTTCCTTTGAAGTGGAAGGTTCCATGTACCCCTGCCTCATTTTGATTTTTGCCGTCGTCTGCATAAGCGGTGAACAGGCGTCGGTATGAACCTTTGGTAGCACTATAGGGACCCGGCTTATAGTAATTATTGAGAAAGTTGTACGAACCGCCTTCACCGGCATAAGCCCCGTCACTACCATAATTGTAGATTACATTATTGAATAATTCCACCTTTTCTTCTTCCGGTTTGCCGGTATAACGGCTGCCGCAGAGTCGTGGAGTACGATTGGTGTGATGTGCCAGCAGATTATGATGGAAGGATGCTTTTTGTCCACCCCAGATGCCACCATAGCCATGTGCTCCTTTCTCATGAATAGAGTTGGCGAGGCTTTCGCTGATGATACACCATTGAAGGGTGAATTGACTGTTATCATAGAAAGTGGCACATTCATCCGTACACCAGCTCAGAGAGCAATGGTCTATGATTATGTTACTGTTTCCTTTGGTACCGTTCATTGCATCGTCACCTTTTTGCTTGATGTCCGCTCCCATACGTGAACGGATAAAGCGGACAATCACATTGTCTGCTTGAATGGAAAAGGTGTAGTTCTTCAGACAGATGCCATCTCCGGGAGCTGTTTGACCTGCGATTGTCACATCTCCATTGCTGAGTTTTAAAGGCTTCTGCAATTCAATGATGCCGCTGACTGCGAAAACGATTGTACGGGGGCCTTTTTTGTTGATAGCCCAGCGGAAAGTTCCTTCCGAACCGTCATCTGCCAGTGAAGTTACAGTGTATACTGTTCCACCGGCACCTCCTGTTGTATATTTCCCTGCACCGTCGGCACCCGGGAAGGCTGGAACTTTTGAACGGTCGGGAGTAATATTCTCTTTGTACGAATTGTTAGTATTTGTATTCCCTTGAATAGAAGGGAGCATAAATAAGGCACATAGCCCTATCAGGATTTTTTTGTTCATAGCTACTTAGTTATTGGTTGGGTATAAGGAATTTACCAAACTATTCAGATAGACTTCAAGGTTGGTATATTCCTTGCTTAAGTTATATTTGTTTCCGTCACTACTGTCGTTGGGATTCAGTCCGTTGGCTGTTTCCCATTCGTCCGGTATCCCGTCTTTGTCACTATCCTGCTGTGCGGTGGTAGTGGATGCGTATTCACTCCATCCTTCCACATCAGCTTGTGTATCGATCAGTCCGTTCGTTCCTCCGTTTGAGCCTGTGTATGTGAAAGTGCCTTCCTGGGTTTCTTTTACAATACGTTCATCGATATGGTCACGCAGGTTGGAAACACCAGCGTATAGTAATACAGACTGATAGGCATCTTGTGCAGACTGAACGAACGAATAATCATCTAAGATAGGAAAACGTGAAGATACAAGCAAATCTTTTGTTGAAACTTCGTTGTTTTTTACGCAAAAAGCGGTTGAGGAGGTATTATCTGCATTTGCATTGGTCAATTCTGTCTTTTGTGAATTAGATAACTTCTCATGTGTTTCGAAATAATTCCCGTTTACATAGAATTTTCCATATACTCCTTTTGCCTGTTGATTCTTGCCATCATCCAGATAAGCGGTGAAAATACGGCAATGTACTTTCGCTATGGCATTAACAGGTCCCGGTTTATAATAGTTATTTATGATATTATAAGAACCTCCCTCTCCCGCATAGGCCCCTTCGCCAGTCCAATTATAGATTACATTATTGCATAAATCGGCTTTCTCCATATCTTCTCTGTTAGAGTAGCGACTTCCGCAGAGGCGGGGCGTGCGGTTGCTATGGTGTGCCAGCAGATTATGGTGGAAGGTTGCAGGGCTTCCTCCCCATATTCCGCCATATCCATGTCCTCCTTTGTTATGAAGAGAATTTGTCAGACTCTCGCTGATGATACACCATTGCATGGTAAAGTCGGTATTTCCATAAAATGAAGCACATTCGTCCGTACTCCAGCTCATTGAGCAATGGTCGATAATAATATTCCTTTTGCCGGGATAAGAATCTTGATACCCATTCATCGAATCATCTTCCGTCTTACATTCATCCCCCATACGTGAACGGATAAATCGGATAATGACATTGTTTGCGTTGACACGTAAAGTGTAATTTTTCAGGCAAATACCGGGGTGGGGAGCAGTTTGACCTGCAATGGTTATATCGTCATTCTTTATTTGCAACTGTTTGGTTAAAGGGATGACTCCACCTACAGCGAATACAATCGTTCTTTTGCCCGACTTCTCTATCGCCCAACGGAGAGTACCTTCTGAACCGTCATCTTTGAGAGAAGTTACTGTATATACTATTCCTCCGGCTCCACCACTAGTTCGTTTTCCGGCTCCTTCGGCACCGGGAAAAGCTGCGACTGTCGAACGGTCGGGAGTCGGATACTCCGGCAGCTGATCCTCTCCCGAATCATCCGGATCAGTAGAATCTCCCGGCTGTTCTGTTGGAGGATTTGTGTCCTGTTCGAGATTTTCTTCCGAACAGGCTGTGAATGATATGAAGACAGATGCAAGAAAAGCTCCTAAAAAAGTTTTATTCATGGCATTAGTTCTTTAAAATATTAGTTGTACTCACGTATTGTGTTAATTATATGATTGCAAATGTATAGGGAAGAAAAGACGTCGGTGTGCAATATTTGTTTTTCACATTGTATTTTTTGTTATTAGATTCAATTAGAGCATAATTTATTGCGCTTTACTCTGTTCCATTCACCGATTTTTATCCGGTATTCATCGGTTTACTGACCGGAAATCATCTGAAAAGCCTGTAAGAGCACAAAGAAATGATGTATCTTTGAACCATCAATCATTAATCATAGAAACGATGGAACAGAAATCTAAATTCTCATCTCCTACAGGTTTTTCAGGAAAACTTTTGGTAGCTTCATTATTTATCCTTTCAGGGATTTTGTTGTTCGCCCGCAATATGGGTTGGATTACTGCTGAATTATTTAGTATAATAGTATCATGGTATTCTCTTTTTATTATAATGGGAATTTATTCGATGATACGCCGTCATTTTGTTGGTGGAATTATCCTTGTATTGGTAGGTGTTTATTTTTTGCTAGGAGGTCTTTCATGGCTGCCTGAGAATTCTCAGGCAATGGTCTGGCCCTTAGCTTTGATCATAGCCGGAGTTTTATTTCTTTTTAAATCCGGACACAGAGGACCATGGAATGATAAACAGCGTATGTTTCGTGACCATAGAGAATGGATGAAACATGGACATTATGGTCATGCGGGCATGAACTTTGCCAACAATCAGCAGCAAAGTGAATCGGAAGATGGCTTTCTGCGTTCTGATAACACTTTTGGAGCTGCACGTCATGTTGTGCTTGATGAACTTTTTAAAGGAGCAGTCGTCCGTACCTCTTGTGGAGGAACAACGATTGACCTGCGCCATACTCATATCGCACCGGGAGAAACATACATCGATTTGGATTGCAGTTGGGGAGGCATCGAAATATATGTCCCTTCTGACTGGAAAGTAGTATTTAAGTGCAATGCTTTCTTTGGCGGTTGTGATGACAAACGCTGGCAAAACGGGAATATTAACAAGGAAAGTGTATTAGTCATTCGGGGAAGGCTTTCTTTTGGCGGACTGGAAGTTAAAGACTAACGTATGAAAACACATCCGATTATAGATTATCCTTATCGTTGGGTGCCGGTACTGGTGGTAGCGTTGGTTCTGGTGGTAGCTCAGGTAATGATAATGAGTGTATACACAGGTGCGGACTATGTGCCTGCTGTCATAGACGGAATAGCGACAATCGGTTGGTTGATGGCATTAGGTTATTTGGTCTGGTTTGTTGTCGGAGTAGTCTCTATCTTTCAGACGGAAGTCATTACTCTGGTGGCAGGAATACTGATCTGGATAGCCGGCAGCTTTATGGTTTACGATATTGTAACAAGGATAGCCGGTATACCCTATATCACTTTTGCATCTA
Organism: Bacteroides sp. AM23-12; assembly: GCF_003434395.1. Taxonomy (NCBI): domain Bacteria; kingdom Pseudomonadati; phylum Bacteroidota; class Bacteroidia; order Bacteroidales; family Bacteroidaceae; genus Bacteroides; species Bacteroides sp. AM23-12. The sequence continues at coordinate 29,677 of NZ_QTLF01000040.1, read as the reverse complement.
CCATCCCTTTTCGTCTGTTGTTTGGCATTCCGACCTGGGTTGCCATTCTTCTTTGGTATCGTTTGATTGTCGCTAAAGAAGATGCACTGAATCAGGAACTGGAAAAAGAATTGATAATGCATCAACCGGTTAGCCTGCCGGAAGAACCGCAGATAGAGCAGATCGACCGTATCACAGTGAAAGACGGTTCGAAAATTCATTTGATTAAAACGGATGAATTAATCTACATACAAGCATGCGGAGACTACGTTATGCTGATTACTCCTTCGGGGGAATATCTGAAGGAACAGACGATGAAGTATTTTGAGACTCATTTGCCTTCCGATACCTTTGTTCGTGTCCATCGCTCAACGATTGTCAATGTCACTCAAATCTCCCGTGTAGAATTGTTTGGGAAGGAAACGTACCAGCTATTATTGAAAAATGGGGTTAAACTTCGGGTAAGCCTTTCGGGTTACAGGTTATTAAAAGAACGTTTAGGACTATAAGAAATAGCTATTTGATCAACGGATGATTCATTTTCGTTCGTTATCAGCTAAAATTTGAGTGTCCATCAGGCGGCTAGCATTTAGAGTAATGAATGCTAGTCGCCTGATGGACACTTTTATTCTAATCCAAGCAAATACTGAAAATGACTAGTCGAAATTACTATGTAAAGTAAAATATGGAATTTTTGGTATTTTAATCCCAAAATCTCGTATCTGATATTTTAGTGATAAAATAGTGCACCTAAACGCTCAAAAAGTCCCCTCGCTTTATGTTTTATATAACTTCTTTTGCACATATGAAACAAAAAATAAGAACTATAAATCAGGAATATTAATGAATAAACACAAGATAATTCCTGTTTCAATTTTCCCCATGTTTTCAACGATTGATTTGCATGTAATATAAGTATTGATTAGATAGTAATATGTATTAACTTTAAATTGAAATGAATGAAAAATTGTGCATTTATTAAGAAATGGAAATCCTGGTATCAACGCTTTCCTGTGCTTATTAGAATGACGTTTGTGGTAACTCCAGTCTTTTTCAGACGTTACCTGGTACAATATCCTTTTTGTGCTTGTCTTTTATTTTTAGGGGCGTGTACCGATGTCAAAGGGTTTACTAATATGGAGTTAGGTCCCTATGCGAAAGGACCGGAGGTATTAAAGGCTTTCCCTACAGCTGAAGGCTTCGGTAAAAATGCTACGGGAGGTCGTGGAGGAAAAGTCGTTATAGTGACCAATACCAACGATGACGGAGAGGGCTCTTTTAGATGGGCATTGCAGCAATGCTCACAAAACGAAGCAACTACTGTTGTTTTTGCAGTTTCGGGCAAAATAGAATTAAAGTCGGAAATCCGTTGCAAAGCTAAGAACTTCACGCTGGCTGGACAAACAGCTCCCGGTGATGGTGTTTGTATCATAAAGAATGAAATAAATTTTGGTGGTTCGGAGAACTTTATTATTCGGCATATGCGTTTTCGTGTCGGTGAAAAAGATGCGAGTGGAAAGGAACATAATGCTGCTTGTCTGCGGGTGGAAAATGCGAATAACTTTATAATTGACCACTGTTCCTTCAGCTGGGCTAGTGAAGAGAATACCGATTTTATTGATACTCATTTTTCTACAGTGCAATGGTGCATTTCCAGCGAGGGGCTTTATTATTCGGTCAATAAAAAAGGTGCACGTGCTTATGGTGGTGCGTGGGGAGGAACTTCATCTACTTATCACCATAATCTGTTTGCTCATTGTAATAGCCGGACACCATTGATGAATGGCGCACGGGGGAAGGATCCTGGACAGGATATCGTTGTTTATATGGAATATATTAATAATGTGAATTATAATTGGGGTAGCCAAATGGCTACTTATGGAGGTATGGACGAGTCTCAGGATCCGGAACATCATGGATGGTCATGTAACTTTGTGAATAATTATTATAAACCGGGGCCCGCTACGACAGCCCGGGTAAAAGAACTGAAATTCTTCCGGCAATCAAGCGCCCGTGAACCCAATAAGGCACCTTTGCGTGCCGTTTCAAAGTGGTACTTTCATGGTAATGTAATGGAGGGTAATTCTCAACTGACTTCCGACAATTGGGAAGGTGTATATACGGATGGTAATTATCCTTATTCTATCGATGAGATGAAAGCTTCTTCTTTCATTATTCCTTCAGGGAAAGAGAATTATGAACAATATTGGTTCGACTGGGAATCATACACTTTATCTGACCAATATGAATCTGCGGAGAAAGCTTATCAATCTGTGTTGGCTGATAAAAGTGGTGCCGGCGCATTTCCCCGTGATAAAGTAGATGCGCGTATTGTAAAAGAAGTGAAGAGCGGACTTTGTACTTATACAGGAGCCGGAGACGCCAATAGTGGTGCTATCCCGGGCATAATAAATAGCCCGGATGAGGCTGAAGGTCTGGATGGACTGACGTATAAAACCAGCGGAACCATTACGGATGCGGATCAGGATGGCATGGATGATGCCTGGGAGAAAAAGGTTGGTTTGGACCCTGCTAATCCGGAAGACCGTAACAGGACAACAGAGGTTGGTTATACAGCTTTGGAAGTATATCTTAATAGTCTGGTAGGTGAAAGTATTTCCTACAACTTTAAGAAGTGAAATCAGTGTTAATATTAAAATAGAATGCTATGAATTTATTGAAATTAATGACAGTAGGGTGCCTGTTAAGTTGTTTTTCAGGACTGATGACAAGCTGTTCGGACGATGATGATGCCGGCTCAAAAGTATTGTTACGACCGGTTACTGCTATGGAGATAGTGCAAAACAAGGCATATCTTAGTTGGAAAAGCGTAGAAGGAGCGACCGAATATATCGTTGAGGTGTATAAGGTGGTGGATAAAGGGGAAGAACTTTATAAGACGGAGACCGTGCCGGGTGACCGTTCTTCCTGTGTGATAGATTTAGACTGGGAAGAAAACTACAAGTTTAAGGTGAAATGTGAAGGTAACGGAAGGCTGTCCGGTTATTGGGAAACAGAGGTGACAGGTGTTCTTTACCGCCCTTTGTCGATAGAGTTAGGAGAAGCTCGTACTATAGATACACAGGCTCTTATTTCGTGGACGCCTAATGATACTGTTGTGATTACAGCTCTGACTGCTGTTCCGATGGGGCTGGAGACTGTTAATTCTCAAGATATAAAGGTTTATAACGTTTCTTCCGAAGAATATCTGGCCGGCTCCAAAATTATAGATGATTTAACTCCGGAGACTTCTTATCGTGTTAGTTTTTATTCGGGTGATGAACAGAGTTCGGATACTTATCAGGCACGCATAGAAGTAAAGACAGCTGTAACCGAAAATCTGGATGAAGATTATGGGACGGCAAACCGGATAGATTTGCGTAACGAAGCATTTGATCCTGATTATTTTAATAAACTTGACTGGAACTCTCTGGCAGAAGGTACAACCTTTGTGCTTCCGGCAGGTAAGACGTACGTGTTGAATAGTGGAGAAACTGTTATTGAGTTTGCACATTCAGTTCATTTTGTTACTCCGCAAACGTTGGAAGATTATCCGACATTTAGTTTTGATAACGCTTTCCGTATAGTAGAAGGCGGAGTTGTAGACAAGGTTACTTTTAAACGCATCAATCTTAGGGCTTCCAAATCATTAAGTGAGGTTGCTGATAACAGTTTGAGTGGTAAACAAGTGATTTGTCCGGAGTCCGATGTTTTTCTGATTAACACGATTGATTTCACTAATTGCTATATTGAGAATTTCCGTTCTATTGTCCGTTCAAAAAAGGCTACCGGAAATGTAGGAGCTATTGCTTTCAAAGAATGTACCATTAACGCAATCGGTAATCAGGGTATAGTTTCGACTGATGGCAAAAATGGAAATTACATCAATGATGTCTCTTTTGATGAGTGTACTATCACTAATATTTGCGGTATTGCAGATTTGCGGAATAGTAGCAGCGGAAAGAGTATTTCGATTACAAATACTACATTCTGTTATGCGCCGATGGAAAACTCCTTCTTATTCCGGGTAGATCCGAGTATTGCTGTCAAGATTGAAAATTGTGTATTTGGCGGTTCCATGAAAATAGACGGAAAACTTCCGAAATTTAATGAACTGGGGTCCGGAGGACAGGATGATTATACCGGCGTATATCCTTTCAGTTCGGTTAATAGTTTTCAGGCTAATGATCGTACCTCAAGCAAAGGAAACCTCGGACTGAGTGATTCTAAAATGTCAACTGCCACTCTGTTCACTGCTCCGGGGACTAACAATTTTAAATTGAACGAGTTATTCACAGGTTGTTCCAGCGTAGGTGCTTCAAAATGGAGACGATGAACCGCGCATTAAATAATATATATAATATGAATAAACACATTGTATTTATGAAGTTCAAGAGATCTTCATTCATTAAAAAGGTAGGCGTGCTATTGTGTTTCGTAGCATTTGCGCTGTCAGCCAATGCACAGACCCGAAAGGTTACAGGACAGATAGTGGACGAAAGTGGCCAGCCGATTATCGGAGCTACTATACGGTTACAGGATGCTACGACAGGTACTATTACTGATATTGACGGTCACTTTTCGCTGAATGTGCCGGATGGGAAAAAGGTGGTAATATCTTATATCGGATATCTGAAACAAGTAATCCTGCCGAAAGGCGATACTTTGAAAGTCATTCTTCAGGAAGATAACCAGAAACTTGATGAAGTAGTCGTAGTAGGTTACGGTAGTATGAAACAGAAAAACATTACCGGTTCCGTATCGACTATTTCTGCTGAAGAACTGGAAGATCTTCCGGTATCCAATCTTTCGGAAGCCTTGCAGGGAATGGTGAATGGCTTGAATGTACAGTTAGGCTCCAGCCGTCCGGGTACGAATGCCAATGAGGTTTATATCCGTCAGAACCGGACTTTCACCGGAATATCCAAGGATGGCGGTAATTCCACCCCTTTGATTATTATTGATGATGTCATTCAGTTAGGAACGAATGGACAGCCGAGTATGGAGCAGTTTAATATGCTGGACCCTTCGGAAGTAGAAAGTATAACTGTGTTACGTGATGCCAGCGCAGCGATTTACGGTTCTCGTGCTGCCAATGGTGCAATTCTTGTAAAGACCAAAAGAGGGAAAAAAGGAGTACCTGTTATTTCCTATTCAGGTAAATTTGCCGTGAATGATGCCGTTAGTCATTCCAAGGTGCTGAAAGGTTCTGCTTATGGACGTTTCTATAATGCTTTGGCGATAGGTTCCAATAAAGCGAGTGGTTATGATGACCTCGACGTGCTGTATAGTGATATGGAATTGGCTGAGATGGATAACCTGAATTATGATTGGCTGGATAAAGCAGGCTGGAAATCGGCTTTCCAACAGACACATACACTGAATGTTACCGGTGGAAGTGAACGTGCTACATATTATGCCGGAGCTACTTATTTTGACCAGGGAGCTAATTTGGGTGATCAAAGCTATAAGCGTTATACTTACCGTGCCGGTGTTGATGTGCGTTTGACGAATGATATTAAATTATCAGCCACGGTTGCCGGTAATGAGGGTAAATCCGATCAGATCTATACAAAAGGGGCTCGCTTTAAACTGTACGGGATGAGTGGAAGTACGGAAAAATCAGACTATAGTGCTTTGCATCATATGCCCAACCATATGCCTTGGAGTGTGACTTTACCGGATGAGAACGGGCAAGATCAGGAATATTGGTTGGGACCTATAGAGAATACATATAGTAGTCCGAGTTTTAATAGAGATTATGTCACTTCCTGGAATTATTTTGCGTTGAATAATAGTGGTTCGTTCAGTAAGAACAGAAGCAACAGCTGGAATGCTGATATCTCATTGACCTACGAAGTTCCTTTTGTGAAAGGTTTGTCACTCCGTGCCACTTATTCGTCTTCGCACTCAAGTGAAGCAACCGAGCAGGCTAGTTTCCCTTATGAACTGGCGTATGTAGGCGGCAGAATGCCTGCCGATCAGCATTTGGTTTATACCATCCCGAGCAGTTCCTTTAAAACGGCTATCTTTGATAAAAACAGTACATTATCATTTAAAGATAAACAGGCGGAAAGACGTCAGATGAACTTTTACGTAAACTATGACCGTACGTTTGGCCAACATAGCATTTCGGCTATGGCTTCCATCGAGCGTTATGAATCATTCTATGATTCTCGTGATATTGAATATGCCGATCTGGCTCATGACATTTCTGATACTTATCTGGGAGTCGGTGGTCCCTCCATCGTCGGGCCGGACGGCAAGTCAGCTCTGGCTTCCGACAATACAGTGACGCTTAAAGGTGAATCGGGCTCGCTTTCTTACTTGGGACGTGTGGCATATTCTTATGCTGACCGCTATATGCTGCAGTTTATTTTCCGTTCGGACGCTTCGACTAAGTTTGCTCCGGAGAATTACTGGGGATTCTTTCCCGGTATCTCTGCAGGATGGATCATGTCTGAAGAATCATGGTTCAAACGCTCGCTTCCTTGGTTTGAATTTTTGAAGGTACGTGCATCCTGGGGACGTACGGGACGTGACAACATCAAAATGTGGAAATGGAAAGAACAGTACAAGATGGACTTGAAAGGAATGCAGTTCGGTGCCGAAAGCGGAAAACCAGGTACCAGTCTGATCCCGCAGTCATCTCCGAACCGTAATGTGAAATGGGATGTTTCCGACAAGTTTAATCTTGGTTTTGATACTCGTTTTTTTGATGGTCGTTTAAGTGCGGTATTCGATTTCTACTATGATATCAATGATAACATCTTGAATCAGTTTATGGCTAGCCAACCGGGAATTCCCGTGTATGCCGGTGGTTCGTATGCTGAAGAAAATTTTGGCCGTGTTGATACATATGGCGGCGAGTTGTCTTTGACATGGCGTGACAAGGTAGGACAGGTGAACTATAATATCGGTATGGATTTCGGTCTGAACGGTAGTAGAGTGAAAGAGTGGGTGCCGGGTTTGCGCTATAACAAATATCCGTCCAGCTCAAGCTGGGAGGAAGGAATGTCTACTTATCTGCCGGTATGGGGATTCAAGGTATGGAAAGGAACCTCGAATGGTGACGGAATTTTGCGTACGCAGGATGATATTAACAGGTATTGGTCTTATCTGGAATCATATACTCCCGAAGGCGGACAAACTAAATATCTGGATAAGACAAGTAAAGACGATTTGCGTCCGGGTATGCTGGCTTACCAGGATTTAGAGGGCGAAATGGTCAATGGAGTTCAACAAGGTCCCAACGGACAGATTGTATTGGAACAGGATTATGGAAAGTTATGTGAAAAGAATAAGACTTATAATGTCTCGACAAGGCTGGGTGCTAGCTGGAAAGGACTTGCTATCAGTGCCAATATCGCTACTTCATGGGGTGGAGTACGCTTTATAGACCGTGCTTCTATGGGTGGTAATAAGAGTACAATGATATGGGCGCCGGATTCTTTCTGGGGAGATATGTTTGACGAAATGTATAATCCGAATGGTAAATACCCTAACTTGGGAACAGAATCTCTGATTTCCAGTTCGGCTATCGCCAACTCTGATTTCTGGATGATTAGTACCTTCCGTTGTTACATACGTAATCTGTCTGTCAGCTATACACTTCCTAAAAAGTGGATTGCTCCGTTGAAAATGTCGGCTGTCCGTCTGAATCTGACCGGTAATAATTTGTGGGATTTGTACAATCCGTACCCTAACCATTACCGTAATATGTATGATGCTTCTTCTACAGATTATCCTACTTTAAGAACTTGGTCATTAGGTGTTAATGTTACATTTTAATAATTGTGTCAACGATGAAAAAGAAAAACTTTTTATATACAGGAACTTTAGCCCTCGGTATGTTTATGTCCGGTTGCAGTGATTCATTTTTGGATATGAATAATTACGGAGCTTATGATGATTTTAATTCTGAAACGAAAATCACCTGGTATCTGGCCGGATTATATCAGACTAGTTTTGAAAACTATACATCTCCGACGTCTCAGTATTTGGGATTGTATACTTCTTATGCGCAGGATTTTAACGAATTCACGGATGAGATGTGGGGAATCACGTCTACCAGCCGGATTGACCCGAGTACGCAATATTCGACCATTGATGATATAAAAACACAGACAGATGCATCCAGCGGTAAAAGTTACGACCCGTTGTTTGCCGGTTATTTCGGCAAGGCACTAGGTTCTAGTGTTACAAACAATGCTTATACGCGTATACGTAACTGCAATATCCTGCTTCGTGACATTGATGCTTCCTCGGTTTCGCAGGATACCAAAGATAAGGCAAAAGGGCAGGCCCTCTTTCTACGTGCCATGCAGTTGTTTGATTTGGTTCGTATGTATGGTTGCGTACCTATTGTGACAACAGTGCTGAATGCTGAGGTGACCGATGCAGGACTGCCAAGAGCCTCTGTGACCCAATGTGTGGAACAGATTGTGAAAGACTTGACCGATGCGGCCGCTTTGCTGCCGGATGAATGGGGAACAAACGATTACGGACGTCTCACACGTGGCGGAGCATTGGCATACAAGAGCCGTGTGTTATTATTCTATGCCAGCCCCATCTTTAATAAGAATTGGAATGATCCGGGCAACCTTCGTTGGCAAAAAGCCCTGGAAGCTACTCAGAACGCTATTTCCGGTATTACTGCCAGTGGATTGGACGGTGTGACGGATGCTGCAAGCTGGAGTAAAATATTGGCGGATGACGATAATGAACATTCTAACAGAGAAACATTAGTTGTCCGACTATTGGCTAAGGAAAGCAACTCGTCATTAGGTTACAAGAATAATCGCTGGGAGAAGAATATCCGTTTGAGTTCTCAAGGAGGAAGCGGTGGAAAAGGTGCTCCTATTGAGTTGATCGATGTATTCCCTATGGCTGACGGTACACTTCCTGATGCCGCTCATCAGGTTACCGAAGGTAGTTTGCGCTTTATGGAAAACCGTGATCCGCGTTTCTACCAGACATTTGCCTTTAATGGTTTGAAGTGGGGACATAAAGATGTCACCAATGATACGGTCTGGGCTTATCGTTGGCGAACTTCGGAGTCAACTACCAGCGGCTTTGCCTATAGTGAAGGAGTAAATATAACCAGTCCGGTATTCGTACGTAAGATGAGTGGACTCAATACTGCTTCTGCCAACAACTACGAAGCTTCGGGAGTGCATATCTATGATTTCCGTTATGCGGAATTGCAATTGAATCTTGCCGAGTGTTATGCGGCAACCAATCAGATTGATTTATGTAAACAGGCAATCGGGAAATTGCGTGCGCGGGTTGGGATTCCTTCCACTAATAATTACGGTTTGGATACTTATGTGTTTGACCGGGCATCGGCGTTGGCTGCCTGTTTGCGTGAACGTCAGGTCGAACTGGCATATGAAGGCAAAAGATATTGGGATATTTGGCGTTGGATGCTTTATGATGGAGGACGGGGAGAAGCTATGCAGTTGAGTACCACTAATACCTGTTCATTCCTGGGAGTAACTCCGTTGACCGAAAGATATCGTACAGCTAAATATGTGGATGTAAAAGATGGATATACTCCAGGCAGTAAAGATGTGTTGTCGGAACTGCGTAAGAATATATTTGCAGACCCTGAATCTGCCGATTTCCAGAAGCAACTTAAAGAAGTGGCTGATTTTTGGGAGTCTAATTTCCAGTACGGGGAGCCCAATGTGCAACCTGATAAGAACAACAGCAATGAATGGATTAAGATCGGATGGCGATCTAATTATTATATAATGGGTCTGTCAAAAGATATTTTGGACAATAACTCCTGGCTCGGACAGACCAAAGGCTGGACAGACCAAAATGGTGCTGCCGGAACTATAGATTGGCAAGATGATGAAACTCTGACCATAGATTAAAACTGTTTTCAGGATTAGATTAAGGGCCATAGTAAGGAAGAATTTTATAATACTTTTCTACTATGGCTTTTTTATGAATTATTTTCCGGAGATATACTTTGTTTGAGTACAATTTTAATAGACGAACAGGTAAATGACTATTTTTTACTCCTAATCTGTCAATAATTGAACTTAGGGGGAGTAGACTTCCATTACTTTTGCTTGTGAAATGGGAAAGACATATCAATGAAGATATGGATATTTCTGTAAGTAGTTATCAATAGGAACCCGATAAAATAAATTAAAAAGAGATGAATGGAATTTTGAAAAAGGATTTGAGAGTTGTGCTGACAGGCGTTATGATATTTATATCATATCAGGTTTATTCAAATCCGGAAAGTGGAACAAAAGAACAGGGAGACGTATACAGGAATCTTCCGTTTTCAATGCCTGAAGTGAGCCAACCTTCCTTTCCCGATTATGAGGTTAATATCCGTGATTTCGGCGCACTCAGCGATGGTGTGACCTTGAACACAGAGGCGATAAACAATGCAATCAAGGCGGTAAGTTCCAAAGGAGGGGGGAAAGTTATCATACCCGAAGGATTATGGTTGACGGGGCCCGTCGTACTTTTGAGTAACGTTAATCTATATGCCGAGAAGAATGCTCTCATTGTATTTAGCAGCGATACATCTCTATATCCCATTATCGACACTTCTTTCGAAGGGCTGGACACTAAGCGCTGCCAATCGCCGATTTCGGCAATGAATGCTGAAAATATAGCCATCACCGGCAATGGTGTTTTCGATGGGGCAGGAGATAGATGGCGTCCGGTCAAGAAAGACAAGATGACGGAACGGCAATGGAAAAATCTGGTGAGTTCGGGTGGTAAAGTGGATGAGAACGGAAAAGTATGGTATCCTGATGCGGGTGCTTTGAAAGCTTCTGTACTTATGACCGGACAAAATAACGGGCAGAAAGAAATAACCGATGAAGAGTGGACTTACATGAAAAGCTGGTTGCGCCCTGTCATGCTGAGTATAGTAAAGAGCAAACGGATTCTGCTGGAAGGGGTGACTTTCAAGAACTCACCGGGCTGGTGTATCCATCCTTTGTCCTGCGAATCTTTGATTTTGAATGATGTGAAGGTGTTCAATCCCTGGTATTCGCAAAATGGCGATGCGCTGGATGTGGAGTCGTGTAAAAACGTACTGGTCACTAATTGTTTTTTTGATGCGGGGGATGATGCTATCTGTCTGAAATCGGGTAAAGATGAGGATGGACGCAGGCGGGGAGAATCTTGTGAGAATGTGATTATTAAGAATAATACGGTTTTGCATGGGCATGGCGGATTTGTAATCGGCAGCGAAATGTCCGGTGGTGTCCGGAATGTATACGTATCGGGCTGTTCTTTCGTGGGCACAGATGTCGGTTTGCGGTTTAAGAGTACCCGCGGACGTGGTGGCGTAGTGGAGAACATTTTCATAGATAATATCAACATGATTGATATTCCCAATGATGCTCTGACGATGGATTTGTATTATGCTGTCAATGACTTTCCGGAAACTCCGATACCGGATGTGAATGAGGAAACTCCTGTTTTCAGGAACATTTATATTTCAAATGTTCTTTGTAGAGGTGCGGGACGGGCAGTATATTTCAACGGGCTGCCGGAAATGCCTCTTAAGAATATCTTTATCAAGAACATGACTGTAACTAATGCCAAGAAAGGTATTGTAATCAATCAGGCTTCTCAGGTGAATATGGAGAATATCAAAGTGGAGGATCCCGAGGCTCCGGGCATACAGATAAAAAATGCTACAGGCATTATTATTAACGGGAAAGAATATAAAAAGGATTCCGGAAAAATGCTGCTTTCCGGAAATCAGCGGAATTAACAGATACGGAACTGTTGCTAACTTATTGGAACATAGGGATAAATAAGTATCCTGCTAGCCAAAATCTTTTATGTCTTTAGTCGTTTTTCTTTCGTTGCACCTAGGTGAGACGAATGTGTTACCTAGGTGCTTCAGTTATCTGACCTGGGTGCTACAATTGTCTGACCTAAGTGCTACGAAAGAAAATAGCCGGTTATGGTGATTAATGAATGCGTACGGTCGGCTTCTTTTTTTATTTATTCTTCTCTTTATATTCGGAAGGCGTGATACCTACTACCTTCTTGAAGCATTTACTGAAATACTTCGGGTCATTGAAACCGGTCATATAGGCTACCTGTGAGAAATTATATTCCCCGCTGTCTATTAGCTGTGCTGCACGTTTGATGCGTACTTCACGTATGAAGTCTACAGGAGTCAGTCCGATGATGGACTTCAGTTTCCGATAGAAGATGGTGCGGCTGAGCATCAGATGCTCTGCAAATTCGTCGATGGTCAGTTCGGCATTATCCATCTGTTCTTCTATGAACTCCATTACCTTTTGCATGAATTGCTCGTCGTAGGGAGTAATCTGCGGTTGCGACGGGGTAAGAGCTTCTGCGACAGCTATTTCTTTCCCTTCCGTCAGTTTGGCCATATAGATTTCCTGCAAGGATTTGCGTTGGCGGAGCAGTGAAGCGATACGTGTTTTCAGATATGTGGCGCTGAAAGGTTTTGTGATATAGTCATCTATACCTTGCTCCAGTCCGGCAATCCTGTCATCCAAAGAGGCTTTTGCCGATAATACAATAATGGGAATGTGACAGATGTTATTGTTTTCTTTGATTTTCCGAATCATCTCCAAGCCGTCCATAACCGGCATCATTACGTCACTGATGATAAGATCGGGGATATTATCAACTGCGTGTTGCAATCCTTCTTTTCCGTTCGGAGCGGTGATAACAGTATAATTCTCAGACAAGATGTTTTTTAAGAAAGCTTTCAGTTCTTCATTGTCCTCAACCACCAATATAGTAAACGTATCCGGAGCCGCATTATTCTCCATATCTTCTTTGTCTTCCGCTTCTGGTCTTTTCTCAGTCTGGAGGCTGCTGTCCGGATGGGTAGTCGGACTTTGACTGTCATTCAGAATAAATTCCACCTGACTGTCTTGTTCGAAGACTTCTTTTTGAAGAGGCAGAGTTACCATGAAACGGCTTCCTGCTTCTGGTTCGCTCGTTACTTTGATTGTACCGTGATGCATGTCGACCATTTCTTTTACCAATGACAGGCCGATGCCGGAAGACGGTTGGAGCATATTCTGCTGTGCCAGTGTTTCGAAGCGCTGGAACAAAGTACGCAGTTTAGTCGGTTCAATTCCGATGCCTTCATCCACCACAGAGATTGTCACTTTATCTGTCTGTTTTGTCACTTCTATTGTAATCGCCTTCTCAGCCGGTGTATATTTGAATGCGTTGGATATCAGATTAAAGAATATCTTTTCAAACTTATCGCGGTCTATCCATGCATATATTGATTTAAGTTCACTTTCCAACCGGAAATTAATCTTCTTTTCTTCTGCAATCAATCGGAAGTTGATCATTACTTTTTCAAGAAGTGGAATCAGGTCTGTCTTCTCCACCAGTACTTTCATCTTCTGATTCTGTATCTTACGGAAGTCCAGAATCTGATTCATGAGACGTAGCATACGTTCGGCATTCTTTTGTACCACAGTCAAGTGCTCACGGGCTGTGGCGGATAAGTCTTCATTTTCCAGAACTTCATTGACCGGGCTGCTGATCAGAGTCAGCGGTGTCCGGAGTTCATGAGATATGTCAGTAAAGAAACGGAGCTTGATATTGGATAGTTGTTGCTCGATATCCACTTGGTGGCGCAACCGATAAATATAAAAAAGTACATATACGATACTGCCCGTAAAGAGAACGAAGAGAATAACGTAGAGCAGCCATGCCCAGCCCGTCTCCCAGAAAGTGGGCAGTACGTTGATGGATAAAGTGCGGATATTGTCCATCCATACGCCGTCGCTGTTGGTGGATTTGATTTGCAGTTTATATTTGCCGTTCGGCAAGTTGATGTAGCTGGCAGAACGGTTCTTGTCGCCGTCGTGCCACTCTTCTTCCAGTCCTTTCAGTCGGTATGCGTAACGGATTTCTTTGGAATCGACATAATCGAGTGCCGCAAACTGGAAAGTAACATTACGCTGAGAGGGGGTGAGGCGTAATTCTTCCAGATCGTCAATGGCGATGACAGAAGATTGTCCCTGCACTTTCAAACCGGTAAAGACAATGGGAGGGACATAGGAACTTTTCTGCATCTCTTTGGAAGAAATCTCAATGAATCCCTTGTCTGTACCGAATACGATTTGATTGCGAGCGTTGATCACCGGTGCCGCTTCTGAGAAGCTAAATTCCTGGTGCAGAGAGTTAAGCCCGTAATTCTCGAAAGTCTCTCTTTGAGCGTCGAATTTGGATATAGCATTTTCCGAAAGAATCCATAAGTTGCCTTGTTGATCTTCCTGCATGGCTTGTACCAAGTCCGAAGCCAGTCCGTCATCCGTTGTATATGTCTTGAACTCAATCTTGTTGCTGAGCAGGTTCTTGGATACGATTTGGCTGATGCCTCCCGTAAAGCTGGCTATATAGGTTCGTTTTTGCTTGTCGGTGTACGTATGCATCACATCATTTCCGCTCAGGCTGGTACTTATTCCTGACTCGCAACAATTACGATAAAACTTGATTTCTTCCGGTCTCTCAAATTGATTGGAGAAAGTCAGTAATCCGTTGGTGGTTCCTATTAACAGCACACCGCCCGGCGCTTTGGATATGTGGCGGACTTTCGAAGCGTAGCCGGTCGGGTAATTCTTCAACTCATTATCGCTGTGTATAAATTCTGTCTTACCGTCCTTATTGTAGGTTAGCAAATTGATTCCTCCGCCATAGCAGCCTATCCAGATACGTTTATGGCTATCTTGAAAAATGGAATATACACTGTTGCCACTCAAGCTGTATGGCATATTCGGTTGATGAGTAAATTGTTGTACGGAATAGGAATCCGGCGACTTTTTCTTTAACAGATAAATGCCGTTTTCTTTTGTTCCTATCCAGATATTGCCTTCATGGTCTTCAAGAAAGCAATATACGCTTGTAAAACTCTGTTTATCTTTGCTTATTTTTCCTTGTGGCGTCAGATAGCCTTCCAACTGTCCGTCCGGTTGGTACACTCTGATCATCTGTGCCTTCGAAGAAACCCACAGCCTCTTTTCATTGTCGCATAAAAAAGCGCGGGTCTCGAATCCATTGTCAATATGCACCAGATTATAGGTATGTGGAAAGAAGGACAATTTGTAAATGCCACGTGTACTGGTCAGCCAGCAGTTGCCTTGATTGTCCAGTGTGTAAAAGCGGACGAGCGGACTGAAAACAGACTTCGGATTGTTGCTGTCCTTCAGCATGGGTTTCAGTTCTTTGTTTTCACGGTCATAATAAGACAGATTCCCTTCCGGGGGGAGAACCCATAACGTGTGTTGCCGGTCTTCAAAGATCACATTCTTATTTTTCCGTTCATATCTGATCACTTCGTCGGCCGGTGTGAACAAATGCTGCATTTCCTCGGTGGATGGATTATAACGGATCACTCCTGTCGTTTGGGGGAATATCCATAGTTCCTTGTAATGGTCTTGATAAACTGACTGTACGACGTTGGAAGGTTGCGTTGATGTGCGTATATCAATCAACTGGAATTCTTTTTCTTTTATCTTATAAATAATCAGTCCGTTATCTGTAGCCAGCAAAAGTGTATTGGAGTCAAACTTCTTGACTTCGTTAATCATCGAAACATGATAAGGAATCTCTATGAATTTGAATTGTCTGGTCTTAAAGTTGTAAGAGGCCAATTTGTCCGATTGGGAAACCAGATAAATAATTCCATCCGCTTCTTTAATATATTGGAACGGGAAATCGCTGTCTACCTGCTTCTTTCCTATGATAGAAATTCCTTTGTTGGTCAGTATCCATTCATCTCCTTCGGAATCTTCGAAAACGGTATATATCTTGTCTCCCTTCAAGTTTTGTTTGAAGGAACTGTACAGAGTGATTCCTTTCCCCTGTTTGCAAAGTTGGTCATCTATGCGGATGGCGGCACATTCGTTTTGAAAGGTGATCCATGAGATTCCTTTGGAAAGGGTATAAATATGGTCGGCATAATTATTCGTTATCATCGTTTCTGCTACTGAACCTAAAATGTCGATGAACTTCTCTGTCTGATTGTCGAACATATACACCCGTCCGTCATAGGCTTGGCACCAGATATCCCCATATTTCGTTTCCGCTATCTGACTGATCCGGTTGGTATTCAGAATATAGCCGTCTTTGTAAGATGTCTTATAGTTTTTGAATGTATATCCGTCGAATTTATTCAGCCCGTTCCAGGTGCCGAACCATAGAAATCCTTTTTTGTCTTGTATGATCGTCTGTACTATTCCTTGAGACATTCCGTCATTGACGGAATAATGCTTGATCTGATAGGTAGGCTGGGCCACTAATATGCAAAAGTTAAAAAGAGAAATAAGAAGGAGCCGGGCGCGTTTCATAATATCGGTGTTTTTTGTTAGAACAAAAATAAGTAAAAGGATGGAAAACAAGAAGCCCGGACGCTACATTGAACGGATAATACGAAAGTTTGCCTATTTTTTCCTCCCTTTCGCTGTCTTGTCTGCCTGCTTATGCTAAAAATCCTCTTTATATTCTGTTTTTAGAACATAAAGAGGATAGTTTATTGACGAGAGTCGCATGGGGTATGGTGAGATGAAATCATAATTGGGGAATAATTGCACAAGACTTTCACAAGTATCCTCCCGTCAATGCTTAAAATCACACAAAACTAACTAAATAGTTTCTGCTTTCGCAATAAATATTAATTTATCTTATGCACTTTATGTTTTTTTTAATATATTGAAGATATTTTGGGGCATCTTTCCGTAACTCGCTGTTTTTTCTTATGTTTGCCACACAAATAACAAATGAATTAAATAGATATGTCTTATCAAATACAATATAATGATTTCCCAACCTTTCTGCGAAAACATTTTCCTTACAAAGTGCAGAAAATATCATTAAATGCCGGTTTTACTTGTCCTAATCGGGATGGGACGAAGGGATGGGGCGGGTGTACGTATTGCAATAACCAGACTTTCAACCCGGACTATTGCCGGACGGAAAAGTCGATTGCTACCCAACTGGAGGAGGGGAAATGTTTCTTTGCCCATAAATATCCGGAGATGAAATATCTGGCGTATTTCCAGGCATATACCAATACTTATGCAGAACTGGAAGGACTGAAACGTAAATATGAAGAGGCGTTGCAGGTAGACGGGGTAGTAGGATTGGTGATCGGTACGCGTCCGGATTGTATGCCGGAAGAACTGCTCCAGTATCTGGAAGAACTGAACCGCCATACATTCCTGATGGTGGAATATGGCATTGAGAGTGCCAGTGATGAGACATTGCGGCGTATCAATCGCGGACATACGTATGCGGATACGGTAGAGGCTGTTCAGCGTACCGCCGCCTGTGGCATACTGACGGGCGGGCACGTCATCCTCGGTCTTCCGGGAGAGACACATGATACAATGGTAGAGCAGGCAGGAATCCTTTCCGCGCTTCCTTTGTCCACACTCAAAATTCATCAGTTACAGTTGATTCGTGGTACTCGCATGGCGCATGAATACGAAGAGAATCCGGAAGGTTTTCATCTGTTTACGGAAGTGGACGAATATATTGACCTGGTGATTGACTATGTAGAGTATCTCCGCCCGGATCTGGTATTGGAACGTTTTGTTTCGCAGTCTCCCAAAGAATTGCTGATTGCTCCGGACTGGGGACTGAAGAATTATGAATTTGTAACTCGTTTGCAAAAAAGAATGAAAGAAAGGGGAGCTTATCAAGGTAAGAAGTACAGGGATTCAGAAAAAAGAGTTATTTTTGCGGAAGATAACTTCACCACAGAATAAATCTCTGTCCTCAGAGGATCATAGCTGGTGAGCAGAAATTAATTAAAGTTGAAGAATGGAACAGAAAACAAGAATTAAAGGAAATGTCCACTATGTGGGAGTAAATGACCGTAATAAACACCGTTTTGAGGCGTTATGGCCGTTGCCCTATGGAGTTTCGTATAACTCTTATTTGATTGATGATGAAATGGTGGCGTTGGTGGATACTGTAGATATCTGTTATTTTGAAGTCTACTTGCGCAAGATCAAGCAAGTAATCGGCGAACGTCCTATTAACTATTTGATTATAAATCACATGGAACCGGATCATTCGGGCTCCATCCGATTGATTAAACAACACTATCCGGATATTATTATTGTCGGCAATAAGCAAACCTTCGGTATGATTGAAGGATTCTACGGTGTTACCGGCGAGCAATATCTGGTGAAAGACGGAGACTTCCTTGCATTAGGCAAGCATATGCTTCGTTTCTATATGACTCCGATGGTGCACTGGCCCGAAACGATGATGACATTTGATGAAACGGACGGAATCCTTTTCTCAGGTGACGGATTCGGATGCTTTGGCACTGTAGACGGAGGATTTCTGGATACCCGTATCAATGTAGATAAGTACTGGGGTGAAATGGTGCGTTACTACTCCAATATCGTTGGCAAATACGGTAGTCCGGTACAGAAAGCCCTGCAAAAATTGGGAGGACTGCCTATCACTACCATTTGCTCTACACACGGACCGGTATGGACAGAGAATATTTCCAGGGTGATCGGTATCTATGACCGTCTGAGCCGTTATGATGCGGACGAAGGTGTGGTTATCGTATATGGCAGTATGTATGGAAATACGGAACAGATGGCGGAAGCTATTGCTGCGGAACTCTCAGCACAGGGAATCAGGAATATTGTGATGCACAATGTGACGAAGAGTCATCCTTCTTATATCCTTGCAGATATTTTCCGTTATAAAGGATTGATTGTCGGTTCTCCGACATACAGTAATCAGATATTCCCGGAAGTGGAATCGTTATTGTCTAAGATTCTGGTTCGCGAACTCAAAGGACGTTATTTGGGATACTTCGGTTCCTTCACCTGGGCAGGAGCTGCTGTGAAGCGTATGGCTGAATTTGCGGAAAAGAGTAAGTTCGAGCTGGTAGGCGATCCGGTAGAGATGAAACAGGCGATGCAGGATATTACCTATACCCAGTGTGAGAACCTGGCACGTGCGATGGCGGACCGCTTGAAAAAAGACCGCTAAATAAAGAATGAACAATTATTTACTAACCTATAAAACAATCGACTTATGAGACTTATTATTCAGCCGGACTATCAGTCCGTATCTCAGTGGGCTGCACATTACGTTGCCGCAAAAATAAAAGCTGCCAACCCAACTCCGGAAAAACCTTTTGTATTGGGCTGTCCTACGGGATCTTCACCTCTGGGTATGTATAAAGCTTTGATCGATTTAAATAAGAAAGGAATCGTTTCTTTCCAGAACGTCGTAACATTCAATATGGATGAATATGTAGGCTTGCCGAAAGAACATCCGGAAAGCTATTACTCTTTTATGTGGAATAACTTCTTCAGCCATATCGATATCAAAAAGGAAAATACGAATATCCTGAACGGTAATGCTCCCGACCTGGATGCAGAATGTGCACGCTACGAGGAAAAGATTAAGTCTTATGGTGGCATCGACCTTTTCATGGGTGGCATTGGTCCAGACGGACACATCGCATTCAACGAACCGGGCTCTTCACTGACTTCCCGTACCCGTCAGAAAACGCTGACTACGGATACAATCATTGCGAACTCCCGTTTCTTTGACAACGATATTAACAAAGTTCCGAAGACAGCTCTGACTGTTGGTGTAGGCACTGTGCTTTCTGCCAAAGAAGTGATGATTATCGTAAATGGTCACAATAAGGCCCGCGCATTGTATCATGCAGTAGAAGGTTCTATCACTCAGATGTGGACTATCAGTGCTTTGCAGATGCACGAAAAGGGTATTATCGTTTGTGACGATGCTGCTACGGAAGAGTTGAAAGTAGGTACTTACCGTTACTTCAAGGATATCGAAGCAGGTCATCTGGACCCGGAATCATTGATCAAGTAAGAAATATTCAGGCACGGATTTCACGGATTAACACGTTTTTTAGATATGTAATCTTTTAAAACCGTGAAATCCGTGTAGTCCGTGCCTGATTTATATATTCTCTAAGTTAATAGTCTTCGGGATTAAATCCCTTCCAGCCAGCCTTTTCCCTGACGGACAATTTCCGGTTCATCTTCTGTGCACTTCACTACTGTAGAAGGTTCTATGCCTCCTATTCCTCCGTCGATTACCAGATCCACGATATCACCGAACTTTTCGTCAATCAGTTCGGGATCGGTCATATATTCCAGATCTTCATGCTCATCGTATGGCAGTGTGGTGGTCATAATAGGAGCATCCAGTAAGCGGGCGATTTCACGGATGATATTGTTGTCCGGCATACGGATACCCACCTCTTTTCGGTTACGGAAGATTTTGGGCAGCCGGTTGGTGCCATTCAGGATAAACGTGAACGGGCCGGGGAGATTATGCTTCATGAGCTTGAACTCATTATTACCCACTTTGGCATACTCGCTGATACTGCTTAGATCGTAGCAGATGATAGACAGGTTGTTTTTGCGCGGATCAATATCTTTGATCCGGCAAATCCGTTCAATAGCACGTTCTTTCAGCCCGTGGCATCCGATGGCGTACATCGTATCCGTAGGATAGATGATCAGTCCGCCGTCGTTCAGGATGTCGGTTACCCGTTGCAAGTCCTGCGGGTTATTGTTTTTATCGTACAGTTTCAGAAGCATACTCTCTTCTCCTTTTCTTATTTAAGTTTCTTCTTTAAGAAATCAAGTGCTTTCTCTGTAGCTTTTTCCGTCACTTTCTGTTTGATGGAATCTTTGTTGGCAGTCGTGGCAGAATCCAGTCCGAGCTTTTCTCCCAGTTTGCTGATTGCTTCGTCGGCTACGGATTCAAGTGCCTGATTGGCCATACTCTTTGTATCGACACTGACTTTCGGGGAAGTGAATGAACCTCCGATCTTCAGATCGAGCGTCATTAGCTTGGAAATGCCGGTGGATGCCGGAAGCTTGATCTTGCCGGAGTAGTCGATGGTCTGGTCAAGTCCTGTGCTACCGGAGAGATTCAGATTATAGTCACCCATTTTGATATCAAACGGTTTGGTTTCCACCCGTCCGTCTTTGATGGTGAAATCCAGTGTCATATCTTTCACTTTCATTTCTTTCAGACTCGGCTGGCTGATGGCGTCGGCTATCTGGTCGATTGCTTTCACACCACTCAGACTGAGGTCGCGGGTAGACAAGCTGCCGTCTCCTTGCATCGTTTCCAGTACCGGGCTCATGGCTGCGTCCAGGTCGGTCAGCACATTGATGCTGCCGGAGAAGTTTCCTTTCAGATTCTCAAAGATAGGAGCCAGTTGCTGAACCATATCCAGTTCTTTGTATGCCTGTGAGAAGCTGATATCCGACAGTTTGAATCCGGCTTTCATTTCCGGTTTCTTCGCATTGGCGGTAGAGTAATATCCA
This sequence comes from Bacteroides sp. AM23-12, assembly GCF_003434395.1. Taxonomy (NCBI): domain Bacteria; kingdom Pseudomonadati; phylum Bacteroidota; class Bacteroidia; order Bacteroidales; family Bacteroidaceae; genus Bacteroides; species Bacteroides sp. AM23-12. The sequence continues at coordinate 8,351 of NZ_QTLF01000040.1, read as the reverse complement.
TTCATCACCACGTTGCCGCCCATAGTACCCATAGAAAGATTCTTCATATCTACCTTTCCGTCTTTGACAACAAGTTTACCGTTCATGTTGTTGAATGTCATCTTGTCAAACAGCACCTGTTTCAGATTGGCGTCCATCTGGAAGTCGATATTGCGCGGAACTTCTATCACGCCGGCAATTGCCGTGGAGTCTGTGGCAGCTGCTTCGGTAGTTGCCACGCTGTCTGCGGATGCTGTCATGAAATCATTCAGATTGAAATAATTGGAATGAATGTTCAGCGTTCCTTTCAGTGTAGTACCTTTCAGAGCGTAGCCGATATAGTTCTCGAAACGGCTGTCGGCAGTAATATCGTTCTTACCGATATTGACCGTCGTTTCGCTCAGTTGCAGATATTTCGGGGTGAAGGTGAAGAGTGATTTCTTGATGTCTACATCCGGCATATCCTGCATTTTCAGTTTCATATTGGTCAGACCGATGGTTCCGGAGGCTTTCATGTTGTCGTACTGTTCTTTCTCTATATAAGAAAGGCGTCCTGACATTTGCATATCGGCGTTGATGGTTCCGTTCAGTTCCATATCTCCCAAAGGATATACCTGTTTGATCATACCCAGGTCGAGCGTACCTTTTGCCTCAGCTTTGAAATCGGGGTCGCTGACCGGTGTTTTCACGTCCGCAGTCAGACTGAAAGGATTTCCTGCCAGACGGAAGCTAAACGGGTTGATTTGGATGGTGGTCAGGTCTATATTTCCTCCCGGATTCCGGACGTTGGCATTAATGTTGATTTGATCGACTCCTGCGGGCAATGCCGGATAGCGGAACATAGCGTTCTTGACTTGCATATCGATGTTGAATGCGGGGACAGTATCTCCTTGCAGCGTACCTTTGGCTGATGCGGCAAGAGTAGCGGTTCCGTCTGTTTTCAGACTGGAGAATTCCGTTGCGTAAATGGCAGGAATCAAAGAAAGTATTTCCTTGAAGCCTACATCATTGGTGTTGAGTTTGAGATCCATGTCGATAGCGGGATCTTTCAGTTCCACCCAACCGTCGATACCTGCCTGAATGGCGTTGAGGCGAATGGTATTGTCTTTCAGTGTATACTTGTTGTTGGCAAGATCGGCGTCTACGTCCATATTGGCGGAGATGTTGGCGTTTGCAAGGAAAGGAATGCCATTCATCTTGTAAGTCAGTGATTTGGTTTCCGCTTCCAGTTTCAGCGTAGTGCGGTCACTGCCCAGGTCACCGGCACAAAGGGCGTTGAAATCACGGATGTCGGCATACATTTTACCTTGCTGGTCGTCATAAATCAAATTCATGTTCTTGATGACGAAACGTTGCAGCTTGACTTTGAAAGGAGATGACTCTTCTTCCGTGGCAGGCGTTTCCTGCGTGTCTGTCGTGTCGGGCTTCATGATATCCCAGTTGACATGACCGTCCGGCAGGACGATGGCGTGCAGGCGGGTATCTTCTATGAATACTTTGGAAATGTCATAACCGCTGTCTCCGAAAAGGGAGAACAGATTGATGGTGGCAGTCACCTCTCCGGCTTGTACAAGGGTATCGTTTGCGAATTCTCCCGCGCCTTTCAGCCAGAAATCTTCGAGAGTAACAGAAGCCTGCGGAAAGTTGCGGAACAGGCTAATGTTGAGTTTCTTGAAATCAAATTGTGCATTGAGCATCTTGTTGCCTTCTGTTTTTACAATACCTGCTATCTTACCTTGGAAGGCGAAAGGAAGGAGGAGCATCAGAATGATTATTACCCCTACAACGATAGCTGCGATTTTCAAACCTTTTTTCATTTGCTTTTCTTTTAAGAGTTTGACGTACATACGAAGGCAAAGTTAATAAAAAGTTTTTGATGTAAGATGATATTCAATAACTTTCACAATCAGAAGACTTCTGATACACTACCAACTTATTTATGATTTTTTCTTTCTGAGTTCTTCGGCAATTCTCCATTGTATGGCGGCTTCCACTTCTTTCCCCACTCTTAACAGGGCATCTCCGAAGAGCTCGTGTGCGCCGGCATGCTCGGGTTTCAGACTTGTAGCCTTGTCCAGGTCTGCAATTGCCCCTTCTGTATTATCGATTTTCAGACGCAGTTTTCCACGGTTGTACACAGCTTTAAAGTTTGCAGGATGAAGGCTGACAGCGGTATTGAAACAGTTTTCCGCATCAAAATACTCTTTGCTGTTGAACAAGGTGATTCCTTTTCGTATCCAGGCGTCTATATAATTAGGGTCGAGGCTGAGCGCTTTGTCATAATTGGCAATGGCGGCACGGGCGTCGTGGGCTTGGGTGATACATTCATTTCCCATTAACAGATATTCATGGGCATATTGCCGCAGACGTTCCTGCTGTTCCCGCATTTGCTCTTTGAGCTTTTTGTTCTGCTCCTGCAAGGTATTGATAATCCCCAGTTTCCGGCGGATTAATCGGCGAGGAACAGGTTTCTCTATATCATAACGGGAGTGAATGGCACGGAAAAATTGTTCCAGACATTCCTCCATATCCCCTTTGTCGAAAGCACGTGCGGCAGCGGCATACTGAACATCGGCCTGCGCCTGTTTCAGAGCCTTGTCGATGGCTTGCCGGTCGTTGAACCGTCCGGCAAAGTTTACGATTTCGGGACGCACAAAGATATCCGCCCGGTTGATCGGTTTTTTGAGCTGGATGCCATCCAGTGAGGTACAACGGCTGAGTGCTACATACGCCTGTCCGCCGGCAAATACACCTCCCGTGAAGTCAATCACTACTCTGCTGAAAGTCAGCCCCTGACTCTTGTGGACGGTAATGGCCCAGGCCAGCCGGATGGGATATTGGGTGAAGCTGCCTAGTACTTCCTCTTCAATCTCTTTCGTCTTTTCGTTGTAGCGATAGCGGATGTTACGCCATGATTCCCGTTTTACATCGCATTCCTTGCCGTCATCGGTGATGACGTATATCGTTTCTTCTTCCTCGTCGATACCGGCAATCACTCCGATGGTACCGTTTACCCACCGGCGGTCGAAATCATTCTTGATAAAGATGATTTGAGCACCCGGTTTCAGAACGAGTTCCTGTGAGGTCGGCAGACTGCTTTCGGGGAAATCCCCTTCAATGCTTCCTTCAAAGGTGATCGGTTCTCCTGCCAGCTCGGCCAGTTTCTTCTCATTGATCGAGTCAACCGTATCCCTTCGGGTGGCAAGCGTGATGTACATATCGGCTTCCGATTCTTCGATATGGCTTCCGTATCGGGTGTTCAGCAGTTGCAGGTCGGCTGCTCCGGCGGTGTTGGTACGGATATGGTCGAGAACGCTGACAAAGACGGAATCAGTCTGCCGGTATACTTTTTGGAGTTCGATGGATACCAGATCGATCTGGCTGAATACTCTTGCCGAAAAGAAGTATGGAGTAGGATAGGCACGGTTCAGAATCTCCCTCTCGTCATTCTTCACGACAGGTTCCAGCTGGAAAACATCGCCTACCAATAACAACTGTTTGCCGCCGAAAGGTTCCCGTAAGTTATGCGAATATACACGTAAGATGCGGTCGATGGCATCAATGAGGTCCGCCCGTACCATAGAGATTTCGTCTATGATGACCAGTTCAATCTGTTCCAGTAACTTCCGGTGCGGTTTGGTGTACTTGAAGAACTCGTGAATGCGTCCTCTCTGGAGACTTAAATTCGGATCGTCCGGCAGTAACGGATAGAAGGGGAGTTTGAAGAAACTGTGCATCGTACTTCCTCCGGCGTTGATGGCTGCGATGCCGGTAGGTGCGAGAACGACATGTTTCTTCTTGGTATGTTCGCAGACATAACGTAGGAATGTAGATTTACCTGTACCCGCTTTTCCGGTCAGAAAAACCGACTGGCGGGTATACTGAATAAGATTCAGGGCGTCCTGAAAAGCTGCGTTATTAGTGTCTACGCTCATAAAGTTAGTGACGGATAAGCAGATGTGCTGACCGGATAAATGAATTAGATAATCCCGAAATGTTTCATAGCCTTGCTGATGCCGTCCTCATCAATGGGGGCTGTCACATAGTCGGCTGCGGCTTTTACATCCTCTTTGGCCTGCCCCATAGCGACTCCGATAGCTGCGTGGCGGAGCATGCTGATATCGTTTCCTCCGTCGCCGAAGGACATCGTTTCTTCCAGCTTGATGCCAAAGTGCCGGATGATTTCATCGATGCCTTTCTGTTTGGTATCGCCTTTGGCTGTGACATCCGCAAAAGCCGGATACCAGCGGCCTATTTCGCAAGTCGGGATGGATGGAAGCACTTCTTTTTCTTCTTCCTCCGTGATGAAGGGAGTCATCTGGATCACTTCCTTATTGCTTGCTTCTTCAAAGGAAACTGTCGGGATGACATTTACATGCAGGAAGTCATAAAAGATCTTCTTCACCATCTCATTCGGTTGGCAAACAGAGATATTATGCTCCTCCACGAAGATGCAGGGGACTCCTTTCTTTTCGCAGAAAGCAGCCATTGCTTTTACTTCTTCCTGCGGGATGGCACTTTTGTAAATTACTTCTTCTCCGACAAAACAATAGGCTCCGTTCATGGTTATATATCCATCGATCAGGTTCCGGTCCTGCAATTCGGAAAGATTGTTGATAATGGCTTTCGGGCGTCCGGTAGCGATAAATATTTTAAGCCCTTTTGCGTGGGCGGCTTCCAATGCCTCAATGGTAGAAGACGGGATACGGTGTGTTTCGAAACTAACCAGCGTTCCGTCTATATCAAAAAATAAAGCTTTCGTCATAAATTCCTTTTTGAATTGAGTACAAATGTACTACTTTTGTCTCACATAACATAAAAACCTCATGCAGTATGAACTATAATTTTGATGAAATAATAAACCGTAACGGTACGGACTCCGTAAAATGGGATGCTGTAGAACGCCGTTGGGGGCGTAATGACTTGATTCCGATGTGGGTGGCTGATATGGATTTCCGCACAGCCCCTTTTGTAATCGATGCCTTGAAGAAACGTCTGGAACATGAAGTGCTGGGCTATACATTTGCCTGCAAAGAATGGGCCGAATCCATTATTAACTGGCTCAAAGAACGGCATGGATGGGAGATTCGTGAAGAAATGCTGACGTTTACTCCCGGCATTGTCCGTGGACTGGCATTTGCCATCCATTGTTTCACGGAGAAAGGAGACAAGGTGATGGTCATGCCTCCTGTCTACCATCCTTTCTTTCTTGTGACACAGAAGAACGAACGTGAAGTGGTTTACAGTCCGTTGGTATTGAAAGACGGGCAATATCATATTGATTTCGACCGTTTTCGCAAAGATGTGCAGGGATGTAAACTGCTTATCCTGAGTAATCCCCATAATCCGGGCGGACGTGTATGGACCAAAGAAGAACTGTCGCAGATTGCCGACATCTGCTATGAGAACGGTACATTAGTAATCTCTGACGAGATTCATGCCGACTTGACCCTGCCTCCTTACAAACATCCCACCTTTGCTTTGATTTCGGAGAAAGCACGGATGAACTCCCTTGTCTTTATGTCTCCGAGCAAAGCGTTTAATATGCCCGGACTGGCAAGTTCGTATGCAATTATTGAGAATGACGAACTTCGTCATCAGTTTCAGGTATATATGGAAGCGAGCGAGTTCTCCGAAGGACACTTATTCGCTTATCTCAGCGTAGCAGCAGCCTACAGTCATGGTACTGAATGGCTGGATCAGGTCATTGCCTATATCAAAGGAAATATTGACTTCACGGAAAGTTATCTGAAAGAGCGGATTCCTGCCATCAGAATGATTCGTCCGCAAGCATCCTACCTTATCTTTTTGGATTGTCGTGAGCTGGGATTAAGTCAGGAGGAACTGAATCGCCTGTTTGTAGAAGATGCCCACTTGGCTTTGAATGAAGGAACGACGTTCGGCAAAGAAGGTGAAGGGTTTATGCGGTTGAATGTAGCCTGTCCGCGTGCTACGCTGGAGAAGGCTTTGAGGCAATTGGAACAAGCTGTCAACAATAGGTAGAAGTTTTGTCGAATGCTTTACACAAATCCGGTAACATAATACCTGTTTTTTATTCCTCACAAAGATATACAGACACTCACTACCAGACAACGGAAAAGGGCGATAATATATTTGATAACCATTTTAATTTATAACGATTATGCGAATATTTTTCCTGATATTCCTGCTTGCTTATGTAGGTGGTAATGTTTATATCTTTATCCGTACATTACAGATGCTTTCCGGCTTCTCGCTGGCTATGAAGATTCTGTTGTCTGTCGTCTATTGGCTGGTAGCTTTCTCGTTGGTGATAGCTATGCTGACCCGTCATATAGATATGCCTGTCATCCTGTCGAAATCCATGTTTCACATCGGTTCGGTATGGCTGGTGTTTACACTGTACATGATTTTTGCTTTGTTGATAGCGGATGTGACGAGAATATTTGTGCCGTCACTGAATCACGGTTTCTATTATGCGTTGGGAGCGACTTGCTGTCTGCTTCTGTACGGTTATTATAATTACCGTCATCCGCAGGTCAATAAGATTGATGTCTTCCTTGATAAGCCGATAGAAGGTCACGGAATCAATATCGTAGCCGTGAGTGACGTCCATTTAGGGTATGGTACGGGAAAAGCTATGCTGAAAGAATATGTAGATATGATAAATGCGCAGCATCCCGACCTTATACTTATCGGTGGAGATTTGATAGACAATAGTCTTACCCCATTATATAAGGAGAATATGGCGGAAGAACTGGCACGGCTGAAAGCTCCCTTGGGCATTTATATGGTTCCGGGAAATCATGAATACATCAGCGGTATTGATGAAAGCGTCCGCTTCTTGAAAGATACTCCCATACAACTATTGCGTGATTCCGTAGTAACATTGCCTAACGGTGTGCAGATCATCGGACGTGACGACCGTTCCAACCGTTCCCGTCATTCCCTGCCTACCTTATTAAAGCAAGCGGATCGTAGTAAACCTATCATTCTTTTAGATCATCAACCCTACAACCTGGCCAAAACAGATTCTTTGGGAATAGACCTGCAATTCAGCGGACATACGCATCATGGACAGATATGGCCTATGAGTCTGATTACAGACAGAATATATGAACAGAGTCACGGCTATCGCAAATGGAGTCAATCACATATCTATGTTTCCAGCGGATTATCTCTTTGGGGGCCTCCTTTCAGAATAGGAACAAACAGCGATATGGCGGTATTTCATCTGAATCAGATGGCGAAATAGTACTCACTAAAGTTTCAATATCAGAAAATATAACTATATTTGTAGCGTATCTCCGCAATGGAGATACGCTTTTTTATTTTGGAGATAGCGTTTTTATTATCTGCTCTCATAAATCTGGTAAATTTAGTATTCGCAGATAATAAGTAACCGGTCTCCACGTCTTTGTTGTATATAAGTTTGTTATATACCTCATGGGCGTGGGACTATTGCTTATTATTCGAATACGGGCTTACCAGAGCCTTTGAGAGGGTAATGTAGTAATAGTTTCCGCGCCCTTCTTTTTTGTGGCATGCGGGAACACACACAAATAAAAGAACAGAAAATTATGGATGATTCTACTTGTTGCGGTACCTGCCTGATGAAGTCTGATTTACAGAACTCCACCGACAAATTTGCCTTTCTTAAAGACAACTGGCCTAGCTTTGGACAAATTGAAAGTATTGATAAACTGTCAAAACAGGAACTTAACTGTACACTCTGTTTCCTTAATGTTCTCATTGATGAGTTCGTGAATGAAAAGTCTGCTTGTCCAAATCGTGTTATCACCCGTTTGGTGTTGATACGAATATATGTTCAGAATAGTATGGAACTCATGGAATTAAAAGAATTACAATCAGAACAAGAGAAGTCGGATGGGGGGAAATAGGTTAATTCAGCTAGTTTTTTCTCCCAATGAAAAAGTCATCTGTTTTGCTCTCATGCTCTAACTATTCATCTGTATCCCTTTATTCATCGCAGTTTCGGCTATGGTAGCAAGAGTGGTGGCAAGTATGAGAGCAAACGGTTGCTCTCATACCGTTACATTGTATTTTGAATCATTTTTTTAATGTTATCTTCTGATTTTTAGGATATTAATGGATGATAACTCATACTTTGTTGACTGAAAATGCTTGATCACTACCTGAAAGAACAGGTGAACGGAGACAACCGATACGGTTGAGTTAATCCAATCATATGGTCGATCTAATTTGATTAACAGGTGTTTCAGAAAGTTTCCTATGCTTGAAACTAGAGTTTCAAACTGATGAAACTTTAGTTCCAAACTGATGAAACTTTAGTTCCAAGCCTCAGAAACTTTAGTTCCAAGCTTCAGAATGATGTGTACTGGTTTTAGTTGACAACTTCGTTTGTTATAACT